>CAZMRH010000023.1:9585-17304 GCA_964568705.1 uncultured Lachnospiraceae bacterium | reverse complement strand
GAGCTTCGCGCGCATGGACGAAGCGAGACTTACGCGTATGCTCGGACTGCTCACGTCGGCAAAGGATCAGCAGAGCCTGATCTTCACCTGTCGCACGCTTGAGGGAACCATTGCGGACGGCGCGTCACATATCATGCTGTCGCGCGGCGATGCGGTATGACGAAAATCTATTTTATAAATACGGCTTCGGATGAGGTCGGCGACGCGTATTCGCGTATCCTGCCGTCACTCGGTCGGGCAAGACGAGAGAAAACGGAAAAACTTGCGTCGCCTGATGACAGACTTCGCTCGCTCGGCGCGGGTATCCTGTTTGAAGTGATGCTCGCGGACAGCGGTTTCGGCGGAGCAGGATACGATCACGCGGCGGACGGTGATGCAGGTGAATCGGTTGTAAGCGGTGCGGAGGTTTATATGATACGGCCGCGCGGACTTAACGCGATGTCGGGGCTCGACTACGACACGGACGCGCATGGAGGGCCGTACCTCAAAGCACTGCCGTACCACTTCAGCCTGTCACATTCGGGAGACTACGCGATGTGCGCGGTGTCGGACAGACTTATCGGGTGCGATATCGAGCGAATGGGCGGCGTGAAAATGAGGGTGGCGGAGCGGTATTTTCATCCGTCGGAGGTAAAGCTTATAGAAGAATCGCCGGACGCCGAGCGCGAGTTTTACCGCATATGGACGCTCCGCGAGGCGGTATCGAAGCTCGATGGGCGCGGGATACAGAGCTTCACGGAGGTACGCGGCACCGACTTTTCGATTGAATCGAGCGAATATATGACATATGCCGGACGCGTGAGAGCCGAAGTGCTGACACTCCGCGGGCATATCGCGGCGGCGGTCGAAGGTACCGACAGATGAGAGAGCGGAGATGTCATCTGTCGGTCTTTCTTTTTTCTGTGCCGATTTCAAACGATTTCCTCCTCTCTACACAGATTATTTGTAAAAATCCCCTTGACACATGATTTTTATAAGTATATAATAAAATAGTATGTAGTTTCTCTGAGAAGAGAATATAATCCGACTATATATGTTAAATTGATAATAACAGAATTCAGAAAAAGGAGGAATAACCATTTGACGGAAACAATTATTACAGGAATTATTGCCTTCGTCGTAGCGGCGGCGCTGGGATTTATCGTCGGTATCGCTTACAGAAAGCGCGTGGCTGAGGCTGAGATCGGCTCGGCTGAAACGCAGGCAAAAAAGATACTTGACGACGCTCTCAAATCGGCGGCAAGCGCGAAGAAGGAAGCCCTTATTGAAGCAAAAGAAGAAATACTTCAGTCAAAGAACGAATTTGACCGTGAAATCAAGGAAAGACGCAACGAACTGACACGTCAGGAACGCCGAGTCACACAAAAGGAAGAAAATCTCGATAAGAAAACAGAAGCTCTCGAAAATAAGGAAGAGGCTCTCTCGAAAAAGATCCGCGAGAATACAGAAGCGGGTGAGGAGCTTGAAAGACTTAAGACAGAAGAAAAAATGGTGCTCCAGCGCATATCCGGCATGACCGCCGAGCAGGCGCGTGAAAAGCTTATCTCCGAAATGACGGAGGCGGTGCGTCACGAGCAGGCGATGAAGATGGTCGAGCTTGAAGCACAGTTCAAGGAGGAGGCTGACGACAAGGCACGCGACATCATCGCGACCGCAATACAGCGCTGTGCCGCGGATCACGTTTCCGAGATCACAGTTTCGGTAGTGCCGCTGCCGGGTGAGGAGATGAAGGGACGCATAATCGGACGTGAGGGACGCAATATCCGCACGATCGAAACGCTCACCGGAGTTGATCTCATCATCGACGACACGCCCGAGGCGATAACGATATCGAGCTTTGACCCCATCCGCCGCGAGACCGCGCGTATCGCACTTGAGAAGCTCATCTCCGACGGACGCATCCATCCGGCACGCATTGAGGAGATGGTCGACAAGGCTAAGCGCGAGGTGGAAGCGGAAGTCAAGCGTGCGGGCGAGCAGGCTACGTTCGAGACAGGTGTCCACGGCTTTAACGCCGACATGATAAGACTGCTCGGAAGACTGAAGTACCGCACAAGCTACGGTCAGAACGTGCTTACACATTCGATCGAGGTCTCTGAGCTGTCAGGCATCATCGCGGATGAGCTTGGCGTTGACAGCACTCTCGCAAAGCGTGCGGGACTATTACACGATATCGGCAAGGCACTGACGAGCGAGCAGGAAGGCTCACACGTACAGCTCGGCGTCGATGTGGCGAAGAAGTACAAGGAAAACAAGGAAATCATCCACGCGATAGAAGCGCATCACGGCGACGTTGAACCTCAGACCATCACGGCGATGATCGTTCAGGCGGCGGATGCAATTTCGGCGGCAAGGCCGGGCGCAAGACGTGAGAATCTTGAAAACTACATCAAGCGTCTGACGAAGCTCGAGGATATCACCAAGGAATTCAACGGCGTTGAGAAGTCGTACGCTATTCAGGCGGGACGTGAAATACGGATTATGGTCAAGCCTGAGGTCGTCAGCGACGCGGATATGCCGCTCATTGCACATGATATAGTCAAGCGCATCGAAAGTGAGCTTGAGTACCCCGGACAGATTAAGGTACATATCATCCGTGAAAATCGGGCGATAGACTACGCGAAGTAAGTCCGGATCGGGAAAAATAAAGGGAGACGGGTGACCGTCTCCTTTTTGATGCTATTCACATTCGTCTGTCGGCGGATGAACGATTTTAAGCTTCGCTATCGGCGACCTGTCGCGCACGCCGCGTACTTTCCCTCTATTGACTTTTTCTTTTTTCGTGCTATAATATATCCGTACTCAATATATGAACGCGATCCCGCGCCGCCCGACGGTGCGGTCGGACACGTGCTTGACGCCGCTGTCCGGTGATAAGGAAAGCGCGGTGAGAATCCGCCGCAACAGCCATTACCGTGAGCCGGCGTGTCGGCAAGCCGGAATGCTTATCGCCTCGTGATCGGGAAAAGCCTTTGGGCAATCGGTATTACTGTGAAGGGCGTCCGCACTTACCGCTTCTCCGAGCGGATTTTTAATGCGCACTTTTCGCGAATATTCCGTGAAGGGCGTTTTTTCTTTTGTATGACTGCGTACAAATATCTTACGAAAGAGGTTCTCAAATGAACGAAAAACGCAGAAAACCATTATTCCTGCTTGCGCTTATGCTCTGTGCGGCTACGGTGATATGCCTCACGGGATGCGCGAAGGGCGGCACGTCGGCGGAAACGTCAGCCGTCACTACACCTGCCGACGCAGTCACCTCCGCCGAAACTGCGGCTGATACCGACACGTCGGCGCTCACCGGACTGTGGGCAGACGCCGACTATACCACCGATACGGAGCTTGGAAGCGGCAAAACGACGGTCAAAGTTGCGGTCACGGCGGAGGAGCGCACGGTCACCTTCACACTTCACACCGACAAGACGACGCTCGGCGACGCACTTCTCGAACACGGACTGATAGCCGGGGAGCAGGGTGCGTACGGAATGTATATAAAGACGGTGAACGGCATGTTTGCCGACTACGACACGGATCAGACATACTGGAGCTTATGTAAGGACGGCGAATTTCTTTCGACCGGCGTTGATGCGACAGCGATATCAGACGGCGACAGCTTTGAGCTGATACGGGTGAAATAATCAAAAAAGCGTGATACATCGTGTATCACGCTTTTTAAGCTTACTGCTGTCTGTTTTTGACGCGCTTTTTTATCCTCATCACGTCTGCGAGCATCTTGAAGGAATCGCTGAACGCATGCACCGTTGATTCGCGGTGGTTGATGATCTTCACCGGCATTTCGCCGACCTTCATCCCCATCGCCGTCGCGGTAATAAGCACCTCGAGGTCAAATGCGAAGCCGTCGGTCTCACACCGGCTGAATATCTGCTTTGCCGCCTCGCCCCTGAACGCCTTGAAGCCGCACTGTGAGTCCGAAAACCCGAAGCCGCACAGAAGCTTTACGCATCCGAGATAAATCTTCGACGCCGCCTTTCTGAACAGTGTGTATCCCTCATATCCGTCGGCGGTAAGGCTTCTTGAGCCGATGACCATGTCAAGCCCCTCATCCGTGATACGCCGTACGGCCTCCGGAATGACCTTTGTACCGTATGCAAGGTCGCAGTCGGTATAAAGGATGATATCGCCGCTCGCGGCCTGTACAGCATGGCGCACGGCACATCCCTTGCCGTGATTGACCTCGTACCCGCATACGACTATCCTGCCGTCACCTGTCTCATCCGCCGCCGCACGGACTTTTGCCGCGCAGTCGTCAGTTGAACCGTCATCCGCGAAAACCACCTCAAAATCGTCGCCTCTGCCGATGAAGGCCTCAGTCATGTCTTTATGCAGCGTGCGCGCGCAGTCAGCTGCAATCGCGCTTTCGTTATACATCGGGATACAAATTGATATTTTCATACCATCGCCTCTTATCGGTCAGAATTCTTCGCTATTGCCGGTACTGCCGGGTAATTATAAAAACAGTGCTGACACATGTCTATAGTCGTATACAAATTTGTACTATTATACCCATAATCCCGGCAAAAGTCAACCCTTGCCTGCCGCTTTGATAAGAACGGGAGACGCAAAGTACTGTAATTTATTAAGCCCGACGGAATAATTAACTCACGCCATAACGGACGCAAGTGTAATAACGGCGGCACCAGCACTTGACAAAGCGGGGCAAACGTGCTAAACTGGAGTTTTGAACGGGAAAAACCGCAAATCACTTAAGGCAGGTCAATTACATGGAAGAATTACTTTTAATATCAGTCGCACTTCTCGCAGGACTTTTCATGTCCCGTCTTACGAGAGTGCTGAAGCTCCCGGCAGTAACGGGATACCTCGTCGCGGGAATACTTATCGGCCCCTTTTTCCTCGGACGGCTCGGCATTACGGGCGTCGGCTTCAACACGTTCGAGCAGGTTCGCTCGATGAACTTACTGTCAAACGCCGCGCTCGGCTTCATCGCGTTTGCCATCGGCAACGAATTCCGTTTGACGAAGCTCAGGAAAACAGGTAAGCAGGCGACCATCGTCGGCATTTTGCAGGCGCTGACCGCGACGCTTCTCGTCGACGCGACGCTTATCATACTTCACTTCATTTTAGGTGAGGATAAGCTGCCCATTTCGGTCGCCATCACACTCGGTGCAATCGCCGCCGCAACTGCGCCCGCCGCGACGCTGATGGTCGTACGTCAGTATAAGGCGAAGGGCGAGGTCACGGACATCCTTCTGCCTGTGGTCGCGCTTGATGACGCGGTCGGACTTGTCGTGTTCGCCGTATCCTTCGGTATTGCAAAGGCGCTCACCTTAGGTCAGGTCGATATCGTGTCGATCGTCGTGAATCCTATAATCGAAGTCGTCGCGTCACTTGTGCTGGGAGCGGTGATGGGCATTGTATTCACCTTCGCCGAGCGTGCGTTCCATTCAAATTCAAAGCGCATGAGCCTGTCGATCACGTTCGTGCTGCTCGCCGTCGCAATATCACTCATCCAGATCGACCTGCCGGGCGGCGTGAAGATATCGTTCTCGACGCTGCTTGTGTGCATGATGCTCGGTACGCTGTTCTGCAACATCTGCGACTTCTCGGAGGAGCTGATGGACAAGACGGACAAGTGGACGGCGCCCCTGTTCGTGCTGTTCTTCGTGCTGAGCGGCGCGGAGCTTGATTTCAGCGTATTCGCGGACGGCGCGGTCATCGGCATCGGACTTCTCTACATAATTGCGAGAAGCGCCGGCAAATATATCGGCGCATATGCAAGCTCGCGTCTGTCACACTGCTCGCCGAACGTCACGAAGTATCTCGGAATCACACTTTTGCCTCAGGCTGGAGTTGCGCTCGGAATGTCGATAAACGCGGAAGTGCTGGGTGAAGCCGGCATGATGATACGCAATATCGTACTGTTCGGCGTGCTGATATACGAGCTTGTCGGACCGACGATGACGAAGATCGCACTGATGAAATCGGGCGATATCGACCCGACCGCCGCGGTCAACGCACGCTCAAAGAATAAGGCGGGTGCGAGATGATCCCGTACACTGTCGTACACTCGAAGCGAAGAACACTGTCGATCGAAGTAAGCCGCGCGGGTGAGGTGATCGTCCGCGCACCGATGAAGCTGAGTACAGCTAAAATTAATGCGGCGGTGAGCGCGCGGGAAGCGTGGATAAATGACGCGATAATGCGTCAGAAAAGCCGCGCGGACGCGTATCCGCCACTGACGGATACGGAGATTGACGAATTATACCGACGCGCGTCAGTCGAGATACCGCCGCTTGTTGATTCGTACGCGCACATGATGGGTGTCGTGCCGTCGGGAGTGCGGATAAACCGTGCGATGAAGCGGTTCGGTAGCTGCAGTGCGAAAAATTCGATAAACATATCGTGCATGACTCTGCGCTATCCGGCGGACGCCGTACATTACGTCATCGTACACGAGCTTGCTCACATCAGATACCACAATCACAGCCGCGACTTCTACAACTTCGTGGGACACTTCCTGCCCGACTACAGGGAGCGCGAAAAAATGCTTAAATGAACAATGCGGGATTGACTGCAGACTGCAGTTAATTCCGCATTGTTATTTCTCTCCTATCAGCTCCGACACACGAACGAATTCAAATCCCCGCTTCTTAAGCTCGGGTATCATCAGCTTCAGCGCCGCGGGCGTCGGTGAATTTCTGCCGATGAAGTCGTGCATCAGGATTATGTCGCCGCTTTTTACAACGGCCGTCACTTTTGCGCAGATGTCCTTGGGCGGTTTATGTGCCCAGTCATGCGTGTCGACCGTCCACAGAACGATGTCGTAGTCAAGCGCTCCCGCGATATCGCACAGTGACGATTTATACTTCCCGCCGGGGGGTCTGAGCAGCTTCGGACGGCAGTCGGCGGTCTCGTAGATGCTGCGTTCACAACCGAGTATCTCACGCTTTATATCCGCAGTGCTTTTCTTCGTCAGAAACCCGTGCGTCATCGTGTGATTGCCGATCTCGTGTCCCGCGTCGATCACCTTAGCTGCCGTGGCAGGATAGTTTTTCACGTTCTCACCTATCATAAAGAAGGTCGCAGGAATGCCGTATTCGTCAAGTATTTCAAGTATCTGCGGAGTGTATACGGGATGCGGGCCGTCGTCGAAAGTCAGCGCAATCTTGTTTTTCTTATTTGCGTGCGATGTGTATATCCCGCCGTCCGCGCCGAACATCCCCTTATTTATACGCGGTGTGTCGGCGGCATGAGCAAACATCACTGCCTGTGATGTGAGCACGCATACCGCCGCAAGCACCGCAAAAAGCTTTTTCATCACACTCCTCCTTTGCAGCGGCGCGACAGCTATTTTCCGCAAAGAGCGTCAAGGCTTGCGAAGCTGTACCCTTGATTCTTCCATTCCTTTATAAGTTTCCCGAGTATCGCCGCGTTCGTTGCCGAGGTCGGATGAAGCAGAAGCACCTCGCCGTTGTGTGTTCCGCTCATTACTTTTTCGTATGACGCGCCCGGAGCGGGCTGCCTGTTGTTGTCCCAGTCGACATATCCGAAGCTCCAGAATATCGTCTTGTACCCGAGCTCTTTGGCAAACATCAGATTTTCCTCGGAGAAGCGTCCTTCGGGCGGACGGTAGTACATGCTTATCTCGACACCCGCCGTATCGCGGCATACGTCTGATAATTTCTGAAGCTCGGCGGCGAACGCCTCCTTGTCCATCACCTCCGTCATATCCCGGTGCGA
>CAZMRH010000023.1:0-9575 GCA_964568705.1 uncultured Lachnospiraceae bacterium | reverse complement strand
ACGGATAAGCTCGGGATTTTTATTTATAAGGTTTTCGAGGACGAAGAAAGCACCGGGTACGTTTTCTTCCTTCAGCACATCCAAAACTTTCGCGACATTTCCGTTCTCATAACCCGCGTCAAACGTGAGGTATATGACTTTTTCCGCGCAGTCGTTGCCGTGCTTCTTGTCGATGTAGTAGCCGCCGTACTTCCCGATGAAGCGCATTAGCGAGTCAATGGGCGGCTGTTTGCCGTCCTTCGTATGCTTGCAGTACCAGTTGTACGGCGTATTCACGGTATGCGCCGCCGCTTCCGAGACAAACGGACACGCGGCAATAATTATGGCGGCAAGCACCGCCGTTATTTTTTTTATCATTGCAGTATTTCCTTTAATTTAATTTGGGCATTGCAAAATTTTAAAGTAACAAATGTGATACTTACTCCGAATGCGATAGCCCGCAGAAGTGCGCGTACAGCTCACCGAAGCCGACGCGCGGCGGGCGGACATGTCAGACGCATGTGCGCCATAATGCATTATCACATAAATTTTCAAACACTTTAATGTTATTCTGTCACCCGCGCCGCTCATTAATCAAGTCAATTTGTGGTGCGATTACAAAAATATCACGCGCGAAGCCTATTTTGTTAAAAAGCAATTATCTATTGACATATTTATCCTTTAATGATACAATATTTATGTGTAAGTGTATAATTCTTCATTTTTATTATGCTTACGACGAATTTTTTAAACGGAGGACAATAAATGAAAACCTCAGTGAGAAAGCTTGTCGCAATGCTTCTGGCGGCGATGATGCTTATTTCGACCGGCGCGCTGTCGGTATTCGCGGCTGACCCGTGCACAGTCACATTTAATATGAACGTCGATCCCGCCGCGCTTACAGGTGCTCTCGGTGAAACGCCTCAAGCGATCACCGTCGACGCAGACACGGCGATAGCGTCGCTTCCCGTCCCCACCCGCGAAGGCTACACCTTCTACGCGTGGTTCAAAAACGCAAACCTTACCGGTCGTTTCAGAGACGGCGGCACAGTATACTCGTCCATGACACTCTACGCGAAGTGGACTCCCGTCGATGTAAACTACAAGGTCAAATATACAACGGAAAAGCTCAACGGGCTCACCTCTACCGAGTCGGCGACGCTTACCGCACCGGCAGATTCAGCCGCAGTGCTTGAAACTGTAAAGCGCGCTTACAGAGGTCAGACTTTTGACGCTTCCTCATGGAACGATACCGTTATCCGCGCTGACGGCAAAACGGTTATAAACCTCAGATACACCAGAAACAGCTACACACTCACCTTTGTTGACGGTGAAGAAACCGTTTCGACAATCACCGCAAGATACCTCGCACCCATCACGCTTCCCGAGGGAAATTCGACTGCCGATGTCCCGTTCACCGGATGGTGTACGTCTGACGGCGTTCTGTTTACCGACATGACGATGAGCGTCACCGCAAACACCACGCTCTATGCATCCTACAAGAGAATCGGCGTTGCCGCCGATTACATGAGCGCGGGCGATACAGTAACCACATTAGACGCGTCAAGCTTTATCGGCGCAGGTCAGCCGACATCGAGCGCATACGAATTCACTGTCAATAACATCAACGCCGCAGTAAATGTCTCAAACACCTTCGCATCTCAGGACGCGACCGCCGTTTATGACGTAGTCAACGGTGAAAAGACAATCACCGTTTCGGCTGAGGCTACCGAGGTCAGATACACGGGCGGCACGGGACTTTGCTGGGTCCCCGATTATGTGCTACTTGACAACGGCGCCAGGGAATCCTTCTCATCTGCCGACGGCAGGTACACCGCAGCTCTCACCGCTGACGGACTTGAAAACGGTGTAAACGATGTTACCGTATACTACCGGGCGCAAGTCATGCTTGACAGGGACGAAAGCGACTATATCGTGAACTTTGCGTATGATACGGTGTTTGACAATACCGTGCGTCTGTTCGGCAAGTCATACGCAAAGGGTAACTGTACGGCAAGTCTGAGAAACACCATCCAGAGCGACACAGTCGATCAGGTCGTTGCGAACAAGACGATACTCGTTGAAAATCTCGGAGTCGCCGAGGCTTCGATCAACAACGCCGAATCGTCAACCGCGGCGCTCAGAACCCTGTACACGGGTTATGATGCGCTCACCACCGTTTCCGAACAGCTCACATACATAAACGACTACTACGACGACTTCGTATACAATTTTGACCTGCTCTATAACAGTCTCGTCGAACTCATTACCTACAGCGCAGTGCGCCAGGTGCTTACGAACAACTCAAAGCTTGAGAGATACAACGAGTTCCTCTCCCAGATTTCCGATTTCAGCATGGCTCTCTACGAGATAAAATTTGACGACGCGGCTTTGTACCGCTACAGTGCGGTAATGAGCGATATAATTGCCGGCTCGCTCGTACGAAATAATGAGGTAGCGCCTCTTTCGGCATACGCTTGCGCATGCAGCACTCTCACAGTCTACGTGGCAGACCTTGATAAAGAGCTTACCCCCGACGCGGCAAGCGTAACTGTCGGTACGGCTCTCGACCTTAACATAAAGCTCGATTCGACCGCGTTCGCGGGTTATGACTCGGCGAAAGTCGAGATCATCCGCGAGAAGGTGGTAAACGGGAAGGTAGTAAAGACATCCGAGACACTCCCGCTTGATATTACGGATCTCTCGGCACCTCAGCTCACTGTTACCGAGAGTAACATCGCGGCTAAGGAAATGACGGATACATTCACCATCATAGTCAACGGCTCAAAGAACGGCAGAGACTTCGCCGGCAAGACCGTCACACTGAGCGTCGCATACTATGCGGAGCAGCTCAAGGCGAATGACGTGGCACTTATCCCCGTCGCAAACTCAATGCTCAACTACGGCGCAGCCGCACAGTCCTACTTCGGATACAGAACGACTCAGCTCGCGAACAGACGTCTTGACGCGGCTGACAGACATATTGTAAATCAGATCACACGGGCAGCCCGCGGACGCAATAACGACTGTGCCGCTCCGACGACCCGCATCTGGTCGACTTCTCTTATACTCAAGCAGAAGATCGGTCTGAGATTCAACATCGACCTGTCAAGGTACGCGGGCAATATCGAGGACGTTAAGCTCGTGCTTACAAACGGCGCAAGAACAGTTGAAATAAACGGCGCGGACTTCGAATACGTCGGAAGCACTTACAGCTACAACTACTTTGCGGTTCTCGAGCTTTCACCCGATGAACTGAATGACACATGGACCGCTTACGTTGCGGCAGGTGACACACAGATTAGCTTAAGCGTCTACGACAGCATCATGGGCTACGCGAACGCGATAGCAGGTAAAACTTCGGATACAGCGCTTGATGAGCTTTTGCGCGCGGTAGTCGGATACGGCATCGCGACAAGAAATTATAAGGCAAACTGAGGCAAATCAAATCAAAGAAAAATCCCCCGCGTATCTTGGATACGCGGGGGATTTCGTTTTGATTTTTCCGATATAGTTATGCCTTTTCCTCTATCATCCTGTTTATTTTTTCCCTCACACCGAGGAGATATCCGTCGTCATGCGGGTACTCAGTGAAGGTTATAGGCTCGTGCGTGCCGTCGTCGATGACCGCCATTACCGCGTCTTTTCCGCAAAGTGACTCGGCAAGCCGCATCGCGCGAAGGTCTGTCAGTGCTTGTGTAAAGCCGAGCATATGCACCGTCTCATACGGCGTGCCGTCAGGTGCGGGATACACCGAGAACGCGTCACCTGCCGGTACCCACCAGTCGCCGTCCGTTATCATGTACGGGTCAATAAGCTCAAGCGAGCCCTGACTGTAGTAGAAATTATATCCCCACTGGAGGAATCCCGCGATGTCGTACTTGTAGAACTGCGTGCCGATGATGCGGTTACGCGCCTGCGGCATAGCGACGAGGCGGTTTGCCACCTTCGTGTGCTGACAGCAGCAGTAGTAGACCCACAGATTCTTCACTCCCGCGTCGATGAACACCCCGGCGTGGTCTGTCGATACGGCGGGGGTGTCAACCGCGCCGGATTTGTAGAACTCGTAGTCGGAGAGCGCGTCCATCACGACCTGTGAGCGAAGTGCGTCGGCGACTGCCGCCTTTGCCGCAAGATACGACTCAAGCTTGTCGCCGCCCGGCTCGTCGGAGAGGTGGAACGCGTATCTGTCACGCAGCCCCATCGAATCGAGCTTCGCGATAAGTGCGGGGATGAGCGCATTCAGGAACCCGGCATATTCGGGGGAAGTCGCGTCGGTATCCCAGCCGAACAACCGCTTCTCGACTCCGTCATCGCGTCCGGTTATCTTCGGTGCGTGATGTGCGCCCCACTGCGTAAAGAGGTGCGACAGCTCGAAGTATTTTATACCGCACGCCTCGCACAGCGTCACCCATTTTTCAAGTCTTTCAAAGCCGAACGACCACTTGCCGTCATCGCGGAATACATCGACGAGCTGTACCGTCGGGCGCTCGTGCCCCTCGGCAGTATCAAGCGGCGGCGTGAAGATGGGCGTGAGTATCATGTTCATGCCGTTTTTAACCGCACAGCGGACGAAGTTTTCGATGATGCGCCAGTGCTCATCGCTGAAAACCGGTACGCGGTAGTACGACGCGAGACAGTCCGCGTGAAACCATTCGGTATACTTTATCGTTTGTTCGGGCAGTGTCGCCGCAAGTATCTTTGCCGAAAACTCAGCCGTCGCCCACACGTCGCCGCTGTCAGCGCCGACAAGCTCGACTGTCACGGGATACGTCCCTGCGGCCGCGTCATCCGGCACGGTTATGTCTATCCACAGCGACTGAAGCGTCGGTACCGCGGAGATATGCGTCGTCTCATCAATGGGGATAAGCAGATCGGGGTAAAGCCCCGGCGTGCGGCGAAGGAAGTTTTCGTCCGTCACATCGGGCGGTACAGCAAGTCTGACCGGTACGTATTCGACCTTCGCGACGCTGATGAAGTCTTTTATCGGCGACGTTACGCGCACTACCGCGACCTTGTGCCACGGTGCCGACTTGTCGTTATCGCAGTACGCCGCCTGAAAGCTGAAGCGCTCACCGCGGAGCATCGACGCCGAGCTGTACTTCCGCTTTGACGCGATATCCTCATCGGGGAAGCACTTTTCAAGCGATGATATTATTTTAAGTGAGAGATCGGGTTTGTTATCCATAAAAATTCTCCGTTTATCCTGACGGATTTATCTTGCCGAACTGAGTGCCTCGTTCACGCCGTCGGTCGATTTGCAGAACGTGACGGAATCGAGGAAGAAGGAGTCGCCAAGCGACGCGTCGCAGAAGTAGTCGAGGCGGATGGAAAAGATATTGCCATTCCAGAAGGAGGTTGAAGTGAGGTCAATCACTTGCGTGTTGTATGAATCGGCGAGCGTCGGGCTGAAGGTGACGGACTTGTCTGCGGTAGGCTCAGTGATGCTGCCCGCCGAGAGGAACACTTCCGTCTCGGCATTGGCTTTAGTGTTACTTGTCGGATACTTATAGGAAAGTACGATATATTTGTATTGGTCGGCGCTCATCTTTTTTGCCGACAGGTCAAGGAGTATCCACGGATCGATACGCGTTCCCGTAACTGTCAGCTTCATCGCGCCCTCGGTGCCGTCTATGCCCGCCGAGGTATTATTTTTGGTAGTTATAAGCGAGAGGGCCGACGAGGCGGTGAAGTCAAGCTTTACGTTGTCGGATAAGAGCATGGGTGTCGAGCCAGCGCCGAGTGAAAGCGTGCGCAGCACCGTGTCGCACCGCTCGTCAAGGGATGCCTGACTGGGTGCGAGAGTGACGGCGTGGATGACGATCTTGTCACCCGCAGTGATGCCGTCGAGCTTCACTTTAAGTGCGTCGATGGTGGCAATGGTGCTGTCGGCGCATGATGCGAAGGCGTTCGCGATCTCACCGCCGGTTGTAAGCGTAAGTGCGGCAAGCGCCGTCGTATCGGCATCCGTGCCGTTCCCAGCATATACGGTCGCGGTTACGTCTGAGGAGCTTTTGTCCGCTTTTATCACCTTCCCCGTGAGCGCTATACGGCCGACTTCGCCCGATGCGGCGGTGATGCCGAATGTGCTCATGTCGAGCGTGAAGCTGGGTGTGTCAATCGTATTCGATGTTGCGGTCAGCACGAGTGACTTTTCATCGGCGTCGTACTGTGAGGTGAAGAAGTCCGCGCCGCGGATCATTCCAAGCTCGGCTTTGCCGTTGAGGA
Source organism: uncultured Lachnospiraceae bacterium (assembly GCA_964568705.1). Classification (GTDB taxonomy): domain Bacteria; phylum Bacillota; class Clostridia; order Oscillospirales; family CAG-272; genus CAZMRH01. The sequence goes on along the minus strand of CAZMRH010000023.1, from coordinate 3,368 downwards.
ACAGCTTGAGTCTCAGCGCGTCAAGTGCGTTGATACGACCGTCACCGTTCAGGTCGCCGCATTCTGTCGAGGATACAAAGGACGATGCATTACCGTTGAGGAACAGCTTCAGCTTAAGCGCGTCGAGCGCGTTGATGCGGCCGTCGCCTGTCAGCTCACCGCCCATGTAGGTGTCGTAAGCGGTAACTGTCGTGTCGGACACGTCGGAGTAGCTGTCGAACATGAATGAGATTGTATCATCCGTGACGCCGCGCGCCGTAAGTCTTGACTTCTCGGCAGTGCGCGCCGCCGCCTTGCTCTCACTGAAGATTATCGAATCAATGTAGATTCTGTCGCCCGCCGCCGCCTTGTCGAATATATCGTAGCGCAGAGAATGAAGCGTGCCTGTCGCGTAGAATGTGTCGGACAAATTAAGAGTTACGCTGTGATACACAGACGCGTCCGCGCTGTATGCAAGTCTTGCTGACGCGCCCGCAGTCGCGCAGTAAAGTTCACCCGCGCTTACGAACATTTCGCCGTCACGCGCCGCGTCCGAATTCGCACTGTCGGTGCGGTAGGTGATCGTCATATACTTTTTGTCGGTGATATCGGTCATGCCGCAGGAGAGGTCGAGCGTGATGTACGGGTCTGAACCGTCGCCCGACACCGTTACCGCAAGTGCGCCCTCAGCCGTATCAAACGACGGGACTGCGTTGTATGTCGCACCGACTGCGATACGCTTCACAAGGCTTGCGGTCATGACAAGGTTTGACGTGTCGACCGAGGTGTATGCGGCAGTCGGAAGTGCGGCAAGGGAGTTTAACGTATCGCGGAGAATTGTCTCAGCCTGGGCGACCGACGATGCCGCGTTTGTTTTCGCCTTTGCGTCGGCGATTATCATGCCGATCTTCGTTTGATACGCGGCGGAGTAGTTATATCTGTTGATTATCGTGTCATAGCGTGCGAGAGGGATACGCTTGTAGCTGTTGTAATCGGGCGTGAACATCGCCGCGAGTATCGACTGCGTGTAGAGACGCGCGATATAGTCGTTAACGTGGCAGAGGTTGTTGCCGGAGCAGTCCGAGTACTTCTTCTGCTGGATTAGGTATTCGTGAGCGTTCGTCACGTCGCAGACGATCACGCCCGTGTAACGCGAAGCGATGTCCCACAGCTCGCTCAGCTGATCGAACTGGCTTGCGAGATCGAATATTTCCTCATTACTGCGCTGTGACGCCACAAGCACGAATTCGCACTGCGGCTTCACGTCGCGGATGGTGTTTATGATGTTCTCGATCGCATTGCCGAATTGGGACGCGGAATCGCCGTTCATCGCTTCGTTTTCGCCGAACGCGAGTACAACCACGTCGGGATCGCACGGGAGCACGTTTTCCGATACCATCGAATACGCGCTTTCGGCCGTACCGCCGCCGTATGCGACGATATTCGAGGTGATGCCGGAGGTCGAGTAGATGCGGGAGAGCATCTTCGGCACCTGTTTCGGCCATGTCTCGGCGAACGGTGCGGTATTGTCGTCAGCTGACGAGTTGCCGCCGCCGGTGATAGAGTCGCCGAAGAACACAAGACTTAAGTTACTGCCGTTAAGGAGCTTTTCGGTGGTCAGCGGGATGCCGTCGCCCTGATTTGCGATAACAGGGCCGCCCCACGCGTCGGTATGCGTGTAGGTGACAGCAATCTGACGGTTATGGAAGTACATATGCTCGCCCGTGTCAACGTAGACGCTGGGATCATAGCGCGAGTGGAAGTTCCATGAACCGTCCTTGGGGGATGTATAGTAGTGCGTCGAGTAGTCGACGGTCTGAATCCTGCCGGACTGGAGGATGACGAGTTTGCCGTCTTCAAGTATGTAGTCCACACCGTATATGTATTCCTTAAAGTAGTCGGACGAGCGCACGCTTACGATTCGGTCAGCCGAGTATGCAAGCGGGATGGGCGCGATCGTGCCGTTCTTTTCCTCAAGCGGGAACACGGCTTCGCTGTAGACGAGATTTCCTTCATTATAGGGGATGGAGTAGCGCTCAAGGTCGTATTTCTTGAGCGTGAGCACGTCCTCGCTGTACTTGTCGCGTGAGGCGTTGGCTGTAGTGACAAGCGTCGCGGCGAGAGCGTCGGCGGACGCAATATCGGGGCAGAACGAGACTGACGAGACCATCAGTACATCGTTCGGGAGTGACGACGGGGACGAACGTACGGTGAGGCACGAAGCGCCGGACTTCACTATCGCCGCGTCATGTACGGGAACTACGGCATAGCTGTACTTGTAGCCCTTGTGCGGAGTGAACTGAGATGAGGCGACTGTGCCGGTGCCCAGAAGCTCCACGGATGCGGTCACTGCCGCGGCGGAGTTTGTCATGGGCGCACGGCTGACGATAACAACATACGGAAGTGCCGATGTGTTGACGGATACCGCCGAGAGATTTGCGGTAAAGGATGCCACAGCGGTTCCGTCTGATATGATGAGGACGGCATCCTCGCCGCTGTCGTACGACACACTGCCGGTCGACGATACAACAGTCGCGCCGAGAGTCAGTGCGTCAAGAGTGATGGGAGCTTTTGAAGCCGCCGACACGGGGAAGGACGCCGCGAGCATAAGAACAACAAGGATGAGTGCCGCGGTGCGGGAGAGTAATATTTTAGTATTCAACTTTTCCTCCGGGCAATATGCCACATAATGATAAAATATAATTTATTATAACATCGTTTATGTAATACGTCAACAAAAAAAGCGATAATAATACAAAATATAAGTAAAAATACGACATTTAGGTACGGAGCCGGCAGGGATAAAAGCGGCAATAAGTAAATTAAGGAAAATTATGAGAAAGCTGCAAAATACGTCCTTACCATATGCTGTGACGTGCGCCTTGCTTATATCCGCACATAATTTCGGAACTTTTGTTCTTTTTTCAAAAGAATTTTTGCCTAAGTCCTTGACACGAACGCTTGTTTATTATAGAATATAGGTAAGCGGAAATGCGTGCCGTATCGGCGCAGCTTCCGGTAAAAACGACAGTGAGGATTATAATGAAAGCTACGAAGAAAACTCCGGCGACTGAGGCGGCAGTAACTCCCGACGAAAAGAAAAAGGCTCTCGCCACCGCCATATCCCAGATAGAGAAAGACTTCGGCAAGGGCTCAATAATAAAGATGGGCGAGAACCCGCGGATGAACGTATCCACTATCTCGACAGGGTCGGTCGGTCTTGACGTGGCGCTCGGTGTCGGCGGACTTCCGAGAGGACGCATCGTGGAAGTGTTCGGGCCTGAAGCGTCAGGTAAGACAACCCTTGCGCTTCACGCTATTGCCGAGGCTCAGAAGGCTGGCGGCGAGGCTGCGTTCATCGACGCGGAGCATGCGCTCGACCCCGTATA
>CAZMRH010000022.1:0-17901 GCA_964568705.1 uncultured Lachnospiraceae bacterium | reverse complement strand
GCCGCACTTCGGACATTTGTCCGGTGCGTCAAGCGACACGACAGTCTCGCCGCAGTCGTCACAATAGTATGCCGGAATCCTGTGTCCCCACCAAAGCTGACGCGAAATGCACCAGTCACGGATGTTCTCCATCCAGTGGAAGTAGTTTTTCTCAAAGCGCTCGGGTACGAATTTAATCTCGCCTGACTTTACCGCTTCGATTGCGGGCTTCGCAAGCGGCTCCATCTTCACGAACCACTGGAGCGACGCGCGCGGCTCTATAGTCGTGCCGCAGCGGTAGCATGTGCCGACGTTATGCGCGTAGTCCTCGACCTTGAGAAGATATCCGCCGTCCTCGAGATCCTTAACGATTGCGCGGCGAGCGTCATAGCGATCCATTCCTGCGTACTTCGGGTAATCGTCTGTTATCTTGGCGTCCTCGGTAAGCATGTTGATTACAGGCAGATCATGACGTGCGCCGACCTCGAAGTCGTTCGGGTCATGCGCGGGCGTGATCTTTACACAGCCTGTACCGAAGTCCTTCTCGACATACTCGTCGGCAACAACTGGTATTCTTCTGCCGACAAGCGGGAGGATGAGCATTTTACCGACTGCGTCCTTATACCTCTCGTCTGACGGATGAACTGCCACGGCGGAGTCGCCGAGCAGCGTTTCGGGACGCGTCGTCGCTATCTCAAGATAGCCGCTGCCGTCCTCAAAGGGGTATCTGATGTGCCAGAAATGTCCCGCCTGCTCCTCATACTCGACTTCCGCGTCGGAAATTGATGTGAGGCAGTGCGGACACCAGTTAATGATGCGTTTGCCGCGGTATATAAGTCCCTTATTGTAAAGGCGCATGAACACGTCGCGCACCGCTCTCGAGCAGCCCTCGTCAAGCGTGAATCTCTCGCGCGACCAGTCGCAGGACGAGCCCATCTTCTTGAGCTGATTTATGATGCGTGAGCCGTACTTTTCGCGCCAGTCCCACGCGCGCTCGAGGAATTTATCGCGACCGATGTCGTCCTTTGTCAGTCCTTCCTCCTTCATCGCCTCGACTATCTTCGCTTCCGTTGCGATTGAGGCGTGATCCGTACCCGGCAGCCACAGCGTCGTGAAGCCGCTCATTCGCTTATAGCGGATGAGGATATCCTGAAGCGTGTTGTCGAGCGCGTGTCCCATGTGCAGCTGCCCCGTGATGTTCGGAGGCGGTATTACGATGGAGTAGTGCGGACGTCCGTCGATCTTGGGCGTAAAGTAGCCCTTCTCGCACCAGTCCGCGTATATTCGTTCCTCGAAATCCGAGGGGTCATAAGTTTTCGGCAGTTCTTTTTTCATGATGCATCTCCTGATTTGGTTTATTGAGGGTACGACCGTAAGGCTTCGCAGGGTACGACCGTCAGGCTCCGCAGGGTACGACCGTCAGGCTCCGCCTGAATCCGGTCAGGCTTCGCCCGACACCTACGCGCTTTTTTATAAAAGCGCGGGAAAAACATACTGATATGAGTGGGTATATGCTTAATTCCGACTATTCGGATAAACCATATTCCTGTCAACCCTTGCCGGGAGCGCGAGGGATAGATCCCTCGCATCGTTTCCCTGCGAGACGGAGTCTCGCAATTTTCTCACGACGGGCATCCGCCCGTCTTGAAAAGTTCCACCCGTATCCCATCGCGAGACGGAGTCTCGCGTTTATTTGTTATACGGGCAAGCCCGTATAACAAATAAGGCCCTGACTGCATTACTGCAATCAGGGCGCTTTAGCGTGGTACCACCTGAATTCATCGTAAAACGATGCTCTCACCGACGGTTTCCCGCCGCCTCTGTAACGTGAGGATACGCCGCGGACTACTCTGTTCACCCGCGATGCTCGGGGACGACTTCGGGCACCTGCCTGCCGCGGATTTTCACCTGCCACCGCTCTCTGTGGGCTGCACACTGCCGTACTGCTTCCCGTCATCGCATTTGTTATATTTATTTCCCATTATTGTATCACAAAAGTATATGCGTGTCAAGGCAAATTTGTAAATTAACCCGCGTTATTTAGATGTTCGAAGTTGTAGAACGGCATCTGCTTCCAGTCACCGTCGCTCCACAGCGGATACGGGCTGACCGGAACGTCAAATACAGTCAGGCTTATATGAACGCCGGGATACCTCGAATAGCCGCTCTCGCCGCATGTTCCGATCTTCGTACCCTTTGTGATAATGTCGCCCTTCGCCACCGACGTTTCGTCAAGATGAGCGTACCAGCTCTTGAGACCGTAGCCGTGCTCGACGACAACGATGCTGCCGCTGTACTGGAAGTTTCCTACATATATTACCTCGCCGCCGCATATCGCGGTCACGTCTGTTCCTGTTTTCGCGTAATAATCAACTCCGTCGTGGACGAAGGTGTCGCCCGTCGCCGTTATCTTGAATGTCCTGCCGTAGCCCGCGAGTGTATCGTAGACGCAGCCGGTATCGAACGCACCGTCCCAGTAGGTTTTCTCGGATGCGTATGATGCAATCTCCTTTGCAGCGGTGTTGAATTCGGTGAGAGCGGCTTCCGAACGGTACAGGCCGACGATGGTCGCCGAAGTTGAATCGGTGACGTTGTTTTTTACCTCCGCCGCTTTGACCGTAAGAGTCATCGTCTGCGTGCTGCCGCCGTATGACACGGTGATCTTGTACTCACCTGCCGCCGTGCCGAGCTTTACAGGAACGAGCGCGCGCACGAAATTACCGTCCTTGAAGAAAGTCGGGGTATAGTCGAGCGACGGCTCTGACGTGAAGGTGATGCCTGTCGGATTTGCCGCGTTTTCGCCGGATATCGTAAAGAATTCGCCTGCATTTACAGTCGCTTCCTTCATATAGAACGCTGCGGGTGCGGCGACTGTCGCGTCGAAGGAGTAGGCCGCCTCACCGTAGCAGCCGCGAGTATCATTCTTGTACCAGCTTGCCTTTATGTCGAAAGTTAGCTGCATTCCCTCTTTAAGCGAAAGGGAGGCGATGTTGTCGTAGATGTTGTTGAATATTTTCTCGCCTGTCGACTTGTCGGTAACGCCTACCTGAATGTTGTCGGGCTGAAGCGAGAAGGATATGCCGAGCCCGCCCTCGATGATGCAGCTCTGAGCGGCGGTTGATATGAACGGGAGAACGTTCGCGGCTGAATACTCGCCTTTGGAATTTTTGAAGTTCCACTGTGCGGCATACGATGCAAGCGCGCCGGTCGAGACGGTGAACGTCGGGAAGGTGCAGCCGTCGTACAGGCATACTCCGTAGGGGCCGTTGATGAACTTTTCGGCATCAGCCTCGCGTATTTTGTAGACCTTACTCTCCTCATCCTGATAATAAGCCTCGGCGGTGTTGAGCGAGAAGTAGTATTTGTATGAGCGCGTCGTCTTTTCGCCCGTCATCGTGACCTTGTAATACTTTGCCGATACGAGCGGTGCGGGAAGTGCCGCGACCTCAAGTGAGGCGGAGTTCATCGTGTAGAAAAAATTTATCAGGTCCTCCGCGACTCCGTCAGCTCTGTCAAGGACGTAAGTGGTGTTGTTTATATCGTTTATGACAATGGACTGAGCGTTTTCGGCAGCGGCTGTATCACCGGAATGTGCCGAATAATAGACGACGGAAACCACCGTCGGTATAAACAGTGCAATGATGAGTATTACGGTCAGAGCTTTATTCTTCATGGTGCGCTCCTTGTCTGTATATAATTATCCATTATATTATATCATATACGGTATTATACTACTATTTATACGAAAGGTCAATAGGCGGGGCGATATTTGTCGCATACGAATGAAAAACGGCAGCCGGAGAGATGTCCGACTGCCGTATTCGTTTATGCGGATTAAATCAATACATGCCGCCCATGCCGCCCATGCCGCCTGCTGCGGGAGCTGCCGGTTCCTTTTCGGGCTGGCTTACTACAAGTGCCTCGGTAGTCAGCACTGCAGCCGCGACTGATGCCGCGTTCTGAAGTGCGCTTCTCGTCACCTTTGTAGGATCGACGATGCCCTTCTTTATCATGTCAACGTACTCTGCGTTTGCAGCGTCGAAGCCGTAGCCGATCTTGTTCTTCGCCTTGATCTTCTCGATTATAACGGAGCCCTCGAAGCCCGCGTTCTCTGCGATCTGACGGGTAGGAGCCTCAAGTGCCTTGACGACGATGTTGATGCCTGTCTTTTCATCGCCCTCGACTATATCGAGCAGTGTCGCAACGTCGGCGATTACGTTAACATATGCCGTGCCGCCGCCTGCGACGATACCTTCCTCGACTGCTGCACGTGTCGCGTTGAGAGCGTCCTCGATGCGCAGCTTCTTTTCCTTCATTTCAGTCTCGGTAGCCGCACCGACCTTGATAACGGCAACGCCGCCCGAGAGCTTTGCAAGTCTTTCCTGAAGCTTCTCACGGTCGAAGTCGGAGGTCGTCGTTTCGATAGCCGCCTTGATCTGACCGATGCGAGCCTTGATCTCGTCTGTCTGACCTGCGCCGTCAACGATGATCGTGTTGTCCTTGTTGACCTTGATCTGTCTTGCGCGGCCGCACTGATCGACTGTAGCATCCTTCAGCTCAAGACCGATCTCGCTTGAGATGACCTCGCCGCCGGTGAGGATGGCGATATCGCGGAGCATTTCTTTTCTTCTGTCGCCGAAGCCCGGAGCCTTGACAGCGACGCAGGTGAATGTGCCGCGCAGCTTGTTGAGTACGAGAGTCGTGAGAGCTTCGCCCTCAACGTCCTCTGCGATGATGAGCAGCTTCTTGCCGCTCTGGACGATCTGCTCGAGAAGGGGCAGGATCTCCTGAACGTTGGATATCTTCTTATCCGTGATGAGCACGAGCGCGTCATCCATGACAGCTTCCATCTTGTCGGTATCCGTCGCCATGTAGGGTGAGAGATAACCGCGGTCGAACTGCATACCTTCGACTACCTCACAGTATGTCTCGGCTGACTTTGATTCCTCAACCGTGATAACGCCGTCGGCGGTGACCTTCTCCATAGCGTCTGCGATGAGCGTGCCGATGACCTCGTCGCTTGCGGAGATCGTTCCTACTCTTGCGATGTCCTCGGTGCCGTTGACCTTCTTGGAGTTTTCCTTTATCTTCGCGACTGCCTTGTCGACTGCCTTCTGGATACCGCGGCGGATACCCATAGGGTTCGCACCTGCGGCGACGTTCTTCATGCCTTCATGAATAAACGCCTGAGCGAGAAGAGTAGCTGTTGTCGTACCATCGCCGGCAGCGTCGTTTGTCTTTGTCGCAACTTCACGTACGAGCTGTGCGCCCATGTTCTCGGCAGCGTCCTCAAGCTCGATTTCCTTTGCGATTGTCACGCCGTCGTTTGTGATGAGCGGTGCTCCGTACTTCTTGTCGAGCACTACGTTGCGTCCCTTAGGTCCAAGTGTGATCTTTACTGTATCCGCAAGCTTGTCGACACCGTCGAGCAGCTTGTTTCTTGCGTTTATTCCGTAAATAATATCCTTTGCCATGTCAATCATTCCTCCTAATATTTAATGAAGCTTATTCAACTATTGCGAGAATGTCGTTCTGGCGGACTATCGTGTAGTCGCAGCCGTCATACTTGACTTCCGTGCCGGCGTACTTGCTGAGAATGACCTTTTCGCCCGCCTTTACAACCATCTCGATTTCCTTGCCGTCGACCACTCCGCCGGGGCCTACCGCGACGACTTCAGCCATCTGCGGCTTCTCCTGCGCGGTACCGGGCAGGATGATACCTGTCTTTGTTGTTTCTTCGGCTTCGACCGCCTTAACGATAACACGGTCTGCCAATGGTTTGAGTTTCATAATATTTCCTCCTCTGCTTTCGCATTGATTTGTATATTTGGTTTAGCACTCCAAAAGGATTAGTGCTAAGCTTTAGATATATAGTAAACCTATTCCTCTGAAAAATCAAGTAAATATTTGATATTTAACACTTAATTAACATTTATTTTTACTCCCGTTACGGCATGATTCGCAGAGCGTGGTGGCAGAGTGCTAAAATAGCGGCCCGGCAGCAGTAACGCCCCGTTAAGTATAGGCATAATTATATAAATATATAAATATATAATCAAAACTATTGACAAATTCTACGAAATACGGTAATATTATTGTGTATATTTATGTTCTATCAGAAAAACAACCAATCGGAGGGAGTCATCTTGAAAAACCTGAAAAGCTTACTCGTCTACTGCGTTCTTCCGGTGCTCCTTGTCGCTTGTGCGGTATCATTCACCGCGTTTGCGTCAAGTGCCGCGGACAACAAGCAGTTCCTGTTTACGTCAAGTACGGCGGTGTCGAACATCACCGGTGCGCACAACGCGACTGCCACCTACAATTCCACGGAAAAATGCGCACAGCTCACCGCTTCCTCCGCAGCAGACGACCCTTATGTGAGTTTCAGCGTCGAAACAGTCTCGTCGACGGCGGTGAGTGCGGATACATACAAGTATATCGTCCTCACCTACAAATGCCCGACGACAAACAGCTCTGTTTCGTCAAAGACACAGATATTCCTCTGCGCAGGCTCTGTCACCTCAGCTGCCGAGGCTTCGTCATATACCTTTGACAACACTAAAAACGGAACTTACGTCTATACGGTAATCGACCTCTCCGGTGCGTCGTACTGGAACGGAACCGTTCACAGCCTGCGTATCGACTTTTTCTCGTCATGTCAGGCGAACGACACGATGTTCCTTGATTCAATCACCTTCTGCAGCACCTCCTCCGCGGCAACTACCGCCGGTACATACCGCGCAGGCCGCGCAAACGGACTTATCGCCGCTGAGAACTACTCGCTCGTATTTGATGACGCATCAAAGCTCTCATACGTGCAGATCGAGGAATCGGCGGCGCTCGCGGGAGATGTCAACGGCGACAATACGGTCAACACGCTTGACTCGTTTATGCTCAGGAGACTTCTCGCCGGACTCGGCTCTCCTACAAGTATAGCCGACATAAACGGTGATGGTCACCTCTCCGCGCGCGATTCGCTCATGCTCAGAAAATATCTCGCCGACCAGATCTCCTCACTTCCCGCCGCAAAGGCGACCTCTGCCGTCAAGGAATATGACAGCGGCACAGAGGCGGTAAAGCTCACCTCGATGAGCACGAATCCCATCATTTATATTAATCTTGCCGATGAGGGCATCTCCGCGACCGATCTCAAGTACGCGGCGATTACATACATGACGCCCGCATCATCTGCGGCAGGTCAGTCAAGGCTTGCGTTCGTACCCGCAGGTGCGGCTGCATCATCATGCGCGAAGAACACCGTGACGCTTACGCGCGACGGTAAATTCCACAACGCGGTAATCGACCTGTCGGCGGTATCCGGCTGGACGGGAGGGGCGGACGGCATTTCGATTGAGCTGTTCACCGCCTGCAACATCGGCGACATCTACAGTATTGATTCGATAATACTTGCCGAAACACTTGAGGAAGCAAATTCACTTTCATATCAGCGCTATCTCGACGCCAACAACATACCGCTCACCACAGTGGAGAAGCTTGACGTGTCCGCACAGACTCTCGGACGCATCAACACCGCGTCCTCCAAGGCAAACTTCGGATACTGGGCGCTCGGTACAGCTCAGGCAGGCGACTATCTGATGCCCTATTCGACTACATGGTCGGCGGCAGGCTACACCGCAAGCGCATCACGCGATACGCTCATGGCGTTCGTCAACTACGATAACTACGTAAAGGTTGCGGACTGCATCGATTTGTCGAAGTATTCATCGGTGACCATAACATACGGTACGGACAGAAGCTTTGCCGCATACACGTCTGAATTCGGATTCTTCTCTGCTCCGACCGCATACGGTCACCAGACTTCAAAGAATACGAGCGGACTGATTTTCTCCGCGGCTCTTACAGCTCCTCCTACAGGAAGCTGGACTGCGACGAGAACAGTTACCGCAAACGTGAACTCATCTTACTGCGGCCCGCTCTACATGTCGCTTTACATGGCTGACGGCAACGGCGCTGCAGTCACCGACGTTACCTTTACGCTTAAGGAGCCCGAATCTACAGTCGTGACGGATCCCGTCAACAACGTCGAGGGCACTCCCGAATATACGGTCAGCGGCGACGGCAACTATATCATCGCAAACGGCGTGACCTATCCCAACAAGCTCAACTACACCTCCGGCGCAACAGTCGGCACGGATGACCTCGACCGCAAGCTCTCGACGACAGCTTCGTCTGATGTTCCGACCTTCACCCTTGACAACGGTGATGTGGGTATCTTCTACTTCCTGTGTCTCGGTCAGCATGGTGACGTTAACGGACAGGTTTACGATATTTCCAAAATACTGGCAACGGGCGGGGAAGCCGCTAAATCGGTTAATTACTCCGGATGGGGACCTGTCGGATACCACCACTTCTTCTATGAGCCTTTGTACGGCTATTACTACTCAAGTGACCTCTGGGTAATCCGCAAGCACGTCGAAGAGCTTATAAACGCAAATATAGACTTCCTCTACTTCGACACAACTAACAGTTATTCATATCCCGAAAACGCTCTGAAGGTTATGTCGGTGCTGCATGATTATAACGCCAGAGGCTACGACGCGCCGAAGGTAGTGTTTTATACCAACACCAGCGCTGCTTCAACAGTTCAGGATATATATAACAACATATATTCAAAGAATCGGTATCCCGACACATGGTACTGCCTGGAAGGCAAGCCGGTTATCGTCAGCCTTGAGGCGACATGTAAGGCATCGCTTCCGTCCGCCGTCTACAACTACTTCACCTTCCGTGAATCACAGTGGCCGACGGAATCCGCTAAGACAAACGGCTGGCCGTGGCTGCTTGACTTTGCGACGAACAAACAGAAGGTATACTTCAACGACTCCGGCAACAAGGAAACAATAAGCGTAGGCTGTGCATCTCACTGCGGATCAATTACGTGCAGCTTGCCGGCAATATACGGAATGTACAACACAGATTCATGGGCCGACCCCGATCACGGCAGAAGCTGGCATAACGGCGGTGTAAACGGCGGTAACGGGCAGAATGTAACGGCGGACTCCTATAAATATGGATACAACTTCCAGGAACAGTGGGATTACGCAATTTCACAAGATGCGCCGATAGTGCTTGTCACCGGCTGGAATGAATGGATTGCGGCAAGATTTACTGCCTCTGCCCCCGGCATTGAAAGGGTACTCTTCGTTGATACCTGCTCGCTTGAGTATTCACGTGACCTTGAAATGACACGCGGCGGTTACTTCGACAATTACTACATGCAGCTCATCAACAACGTAAGACGTTACAAAGGAAGCGCGCCGACGCTCATTCATACTGCAAAGAAGCGCATTGACACGACAGGGTCGTTTACACAGTGGAATGACGTTACGGCGATCTACCGCGACGGTCTCGGCGAAACGACGGCGAGATACAATTTGGGTTACGGTATGCGTACGCTGACAAACAGCACCGGACGCAACGACCTCAATAACGGTAAGATAATCCATGATACGGAATACCTGTACTTCTACATCGACACGCAGAGCACCATCTCCACGTACAACACGGATTCGTCGTGGATGCAGCTTTACATCGACGTTGACTCGAACGCAAACACCGGCTGGTACGGCTACGACTACATCGCCAACTACGATGCAAAGACAGACCGCATCACCTCCCTTGCACAGAGTCAGTCGGATACCTCGTACAGCTACACCGAGGTATGTGAGCTTAACTACAAGGTCGTCGGAAATATGCTGATGCTCAAAGTCCCGCTTGCGTCACTCGGAATCACCGATGCGGATAACATCGACATCCAGTTCAAGTGGGCTGACAGCACAACGAGCATCACCTCAATGGAACAGATGTACACCGACGGCGACACGATGCCGCACGGCCGTCCGAACTACGAATACAAAGTAGGATAAGCTGATTATCAACATAAGGCCCCCTGTACAATACGGTACAGGGGGCTGTATGTATCTGTTTTACGGTCTGATACTGTCAAGCGGCTTTATCCCGCACTGAGTATAATATATCAAAATTATACTCTCCTGCCGCTCAGGCAGGATGCGGTAATGAACTGACGTATAAAAACAGCCCCTGTATAAAACTACAGGGGCTGTCTGCTGTTAATTCTGTCAGTCACAGGCGGCTTTATCCGCCTTAGCTTCACCGTATATCAGAGCGTCGATATCTTTCCGTTCAGATACAGCTTAAGTCTGAGCATATCAAGCGCGTTTATCTTTCCGTCACCCGTCAAATCAGCATTAGCAAGGCTTGCTTCGGTGAGTGTCACCTTGCCGTTGAGGTACAGCTTAAATCTAAGTATATCGAGCGCGTTGATCTTTCCGTCGCACGTTAAATCACCCTTTAATACCGTAACTATCACGGGAATGACTTCCGTCTTTGTCGCGCCGCAGGTCACGCATGTGTATGTCTTTATGCCGGTCGTAGTCTCGGTCGCCGGTGTCGTGATAACTCCCGCGTCCCATGTGTGACCGAGCGGGGGGAGATTCTCGGCCGTATACGAATAGCCGCAGACCGTGCAGGTGAACTCGGTCACGTCGCCCGTGGTGCAGGTTTGCGTGGATATCTTCACGCCCGTGCCGTATTTGTGACCCGGAGCTGTGGTGACTTGCTCACGCGTCTCACCGCAGACCGTGCAGGTGAAGAGCTTTACTTCGTTTGTCACGCACGCCATCGCCGTAGTGATGACACCCGCATCCCATGTATGCCCTGTCGCCGGAGCCACTGTCGTCTCGACATTGGCGCATCTCGCGCAGATACGTTCGGATGTACCGTCGAGCGTACAGGTCGGCTCGCTCACCACTGTCATGTTACCGTATGAGTGACCGAGCGAGCGTGTGACTACCGTCACATTTTCGCCGCATGTCCGGCATACGTAATTTTCGGCACCCGTAAGTGTGCAGGTCGCTGCCGTCGTCGATACGGGGGAGGTGAGCGTGTGTCCCGTCGCGGGGATTATCGCTGTCATCGCAGCGGTGCATCCCGCGTCCGTGCAGATATATGTGATACTGCCGTCCGCAGTGCATGTCGCCGCACGTGTCACGGTGCCCGCGTCCCATGTGTGGTCAGCTTCAAGCGCGTTACCGAGCGCCACCTTTGCCGCGTGGAACTGCGCGTCGTCCGATATCGCTTGGACTTCGCTTGTCGATACGGTCGAAATGAAGTCCTGCATCGCATTGTAGCCGTATTCGGTCTCGTACATGCAGAGCATCTGGTATTCCTCGATGCCGTCGCGTATCTGCTCAAGTCTTACCGAACCGACGGGGCACTCATATCCCATGACGCTTCCGGGATAGAGCAGTATACCGTCGCCGAAGGCATCTGCATTGAGCTGTTCAAGTTCGTATGCCTGGACATCAGTCCACTCTGCGCCGCTCTGCCACAGGTTGCAGTAGTAGTAGAGGAAGCCCTCTATATCCTTCTGCTTCATCTGCCAGAACAGCATCTTGTTGGAAACACCCGAGTTCTGTATCATTATGTTCGAGTACGGCTCCTCAGGCTCCCAGCATACGTACCACCATTCCTTGATATCGTTGCCGGCGGTGCGCTCGGCGTCAAGACGAGATTCGTATGTGCCGAACATCGTATCCCAGTCGTATGTTGTTCCGCTTGGGAGATAGCGATTCTTGATTGTGCCGTTTATGTTGCGCGCACCCGGAACTGTCGCGACAGTCTGCGGGGTCGTGTACGCATACGGCTTCACGCAGGAGATGCCGATGTAGTCAAGCAGGAATCCGACAGCGTCGAGCGGTGACGAATCTTCGGTCAAAAACGCGCCGGTCTTGTCGACGTAAGGGAAGTTCTCATGCGTCGGGACGAGCATCGTGTGATTCGGGAACAGAGTCTCAACGCGGGTGTATTCCGTAGCTAAATCCTGCAGATCAACGTATGACAGAGGTTCATCCTCATAGTAGAAGTACGCCTTGTCAAGCCAGTCCTGATTCAGTACGAGCTTGTTGTAAGCCGCAGTCATAAGGCGGTCGGAGTACTGCTCGTTATAGCCGAACGCACCGACGCGGAACGCCGTCACACGCGGGTTGTTGAGATATTCCGTGCCTGTCGTTCTGAAGCAGTCTGAGGGCAGGTTGAACGCGCATACGCGGTTTTCGAGCAGATATTTGTAGTACATCTTATACACATCCGCCGAGGTGATACCCTGATTCTTATGATAATTTGAAAGAGTTATGGAGTTCAGGTAAACCGCGGACGCAAGCTGCGTATCGTCGGAGATGACGAAATCCCACACCTTCGCGTAGACGGTCGTCGTCTTGACGATACCGCCGGCAGCGTTCTTTATGTCAAGCCTTGCGGAGTACCAGCCTGCGACCGTGTCGGCGGTGGAGGTCAGCTTTATGTAGAACGCCTGTGACATACCTGCCGCAAGGTCGAATGTATCCGTGCCCAGCGGCGGGATAGGGTCGGGAGTATGCTCACCGTTCGTGTCGATGTAATATTGAATGAAGATCTCGGCGGGAACAGTATTGCCCGCTTCATCGGTGAACGGCGTGACTGTTGCGGTAAGTCCGGTCTTGTCATTTACGGACGAGAGCACGAACTGCGCGTCCTCGATTTCGTTTTTCGCCATGTAGACGGTGTACGAGCCGCGGCCCGAGTCCGTCGTATCTTCCTTCGTCACCTTATTGGTCGGTATCTCGAACCAGAGTGAGATGTCCGGGTCCTCATTTACCGCCTGAACAGGGACGTAGCTCTCAGCCGGATCATCGGAGGGTGCCGCGACTGCTGAGGGCACGATAAAAAGCATACTGCCCGCGCACAGTGCAAGCGCGACGATAATTGAAACGATTTTTTTCATATTGCTTCTCCTATGAATAGTTGTACTTATATTATAGCCGAGGTATGCGAATTTGTCAATATATAAGGTTAAGTACGTCAAAATTGTGTAAACTAAATAAACATATATGTGAGTCCGACGGTCAGAATGACTAAAAACAGAATGTTACAACTGTGAGAATTTAACATTAAGCCGAAGATTTGCCACTGCGCTTTATTTTTTAAAATAATTATTGATTAAACAATACGTTTGTGGTATATTATATTTTGAAATAATAGGTAAATCCTGCCGAAAGCGGTTAGGAAAATTATAATAAAGGATAGGGGATTTCAATGACCTATAACAAGAAGACAGTGGAAGACATTGCCGTATCGGGCAAAAGAGTTCTCGTAAGATGCGATTTCAACGTACCTATGAAGGACGGCGTAATCACCGATGACAAGCGTATCGTCGGTGCGCTTCCCACAATCAAATACCTGCTTGAGAAGGGCGCAAAAGTCATCCTCTGCTCACACATGGGCAGACCGAAGGGTGAATATAACATGAAGTATTCGCTCGCACCCGTTGCGGCGAAGCTCTCGGAGTACCTCGGACAGGAAGTAACGCTCTGCAAGGACGTAATCGGCGACGACGCCAAGGCTAAGGCTGCAGCACTCACCGACGGTCACGCGATACTGCTTGAGAACGTGCGCTTTCACGCTGAGGAAGAAAAGAACGACCCCGCGTTTGCCAAGGCTCTTGCGTCAATGGCCGACATATTCGTAAACGACGCGTTCGGCACGGCTCACCGCGCTCATGCATCAACGGCGGGCGTCGCGGATTACCTCCCCGCAGTATGCGGCTACCTAATTCAGAAGGAAATATCCGTCATGGGTGACGCGCTTGCAAATCCCGTAAGACCGTTCATCGCAATACTCGGCGGCGCGAAGGTATCGGACAAGATCGGCGTTATCAACAACCTCATTGAAAAAGTCGACATGCTCATCATCGGCGGCGGAATGGCGTACACGTTCTTCAAGGCTATGGGCAACGATATCGGCACATCCATCTGCGAGGAAGACAGGCTCGACCTTGCACGCGACCTGATGGCGAAAGCACGCGAGAAAAAGGTATCGTTCATACTCCCCGTGGACAACATCATCGGACGCGAGTATAAAGAGGATACCACATACATGAGGATTTATTCCGACTCGATTCCCGACGGCTGGATGGGACTTGATATCGGCGACAAGACACAGGAGCTGTTCTCAAAGGCACTTATCGGCGCAGGTACGGTAATCTGGAACGGACCGATGGGCGTATCCGAATGGGAGCATTTCGCCGGCGGCACAAAGGCAGTCGCAAAGGCAGTCGCGGAGAACGCGCAGGTCTCCATCATCGGCGGCGGTGACTCTGCGGCGGCAGTCGAAGCGCTCGGCTACGCTGACAAGATGACGCACATTTCTACAGGCGGCGGCGCTTCCCTTGAATTCCTCGAAGGACTTGAACTTCCCGGTATCGCATGCCTTACGGACAAGGAGTAAGTAATGAATAAAGCAACAAGAGAAGCTGTAATCGCAGGCAACTGGAAAATGAATATGACACCCGCCGAAGCTTCGGCGGCAGTGGCAAGAACTGCAGAGCTTGTGGCGGGTAAGAACGGATGCGGCGTGATACTGTGCGTACCGTTCGTCGACATCCCGGCGGCAGTCGAAGCGGCAAAGGGTACGAACGTAAAGATCGGCGCGCAGAACGTTCACTTCAAGGAAAGCGGTGCGTTCACCGGTGAAATTTCGGCGAAGATGCTGCTTGAGTGCGGCGTCGAGTACGTCATCATCGGTCACAGCGAGAGACGCCAGTATTTCGCAGAGACCGACGAAACGGTCAATCTCCGCACAAAGGCGGCACTGGACGCGGGACTAAAAGTAATCCTTTGTCTGGGCGAAGTGCTGAATGAGCGTCAGTCCGGCATCACAGCCGAGATTGTTTCGATGCAGACGAAGCTCGACCTTTCGGGTATCACGGCGGAACAGCTAAAAAACGTCATAATCGCGTACGAGCCTGTATGGGCTATCGGTACGGGACTTACAGCTACTCCCGAGCAGGCTGACGAGGTGTGCGGAATAATCCGCTCGGTCGTCGCGGATCTTTACGACGCGGCGGCGGCAGAGTCACTCACGATCCAGTACGGCGGAAGCATGAACGACGGCAACGCGGCAGAGCTTCTCGCGAAGGTAAACGTCGACGGCGGACTTATCGGCGGCGCATCCCTTAAGCCCGACAAATTTGCAGCGATAATCGAAGCGGCGCAGGTGTAATTTTCAGAAAAAAAAATAATGACCGGCATCGAAATGATACCGGTCATTTTTGTTTCACCATACCCGTGAGAACGCCGCGTACCCGGCGTAAACCGTGCCGTTTATCCGTGCACCGTGTACCTCTGCCGCTAATTCGTACGGTATCTCGGTGATTACGTGCCACCCCGCGGTGCGCTTACCCTCACCGACAGTCAAAATCACGAAGCCGTCCGCGCCGATCCCGTCAAACACAGGTGCATCGGTCGGCGGCGCGGTGCATGCGGTAATAATCAGCGCGCCGTTTTCAAAATATGCGTCACCGTACCGCACGGCGATGTCGTCAAAGCTTAAGCTCCCCGCACATTCATTCATTGCGCCGTAGCTGAAATCGTACACGTTCTCGTACACCCGGCGGTACTTCGCGACATCCTTCGCTGACCTTGCGATAAAGACACAAGGATATTCTTTGTTCGCAAGTACTCCGTCGGTACGGACTGCATGCGACGTGTACTGCGCCGTGCTTACGGAATCGGATAGTGCGGGAACGCTGTCCCCCGCAGTGTTTGCAATGTTTTCGTCCGCTTCATCAGTGCCGCACAGTACGGCGGTCATCATGCATATCGCCAAAGCGAAAAGAAGCGCCGTTACGGCGCGGATAATCTTCATACAGCCGCCTCGCAGAATATATTTTTTATATTTTGCACAGGCGTGGAAAAATTATGCATGAGTTTATAAAGTCATATCGGACATACGCAGGTCAAAGCTTCCGTCTTTGCCGGAAGTCCTGACCTGCGTCATGCGATATGACTATTTTACCGCTTTCGTCTCGCAGTAGATGCAGCGGTAGATGCGCTTTTCGCGATCGGTAAGGTGGAACACCTGAGGCAGCTCCTGCTCGGTCGCGGAGATACAGCGCGGGTTCTTGCACTGCAGCACGTTCGTCAGCGTCTGCGGCAGCGCGAGCGTCTTTTTCTCGGTTATCACGCCGCCCCGAATCACATTGACCGTCGCATCCGGATCGACGTATCCGAGTATATCGGTATCAATGTCGAGGTCGGCGTCTATTTTTATTATGTCCTTCTTGCTCATCCTGCGGCTGTATACGTTCTTTATCAGCGCGACGGAGCAGTCGAGCGCGTCTAGCCCGAGAAGCATGTACAGTTCTATCCCGCGTCCGGCGGTGATGTGGTCTATGACGATACCGTCCTTAATCGAATCAATGTTCATTACTGTACCTCCAGTAACATCATTATCAACGCCATGCGGATGTATTTTCCGTACAGTACCTGCTTGAAGTAGCACGCACGCGGATCATCGTCCACCGCGACCGATATCTCGTTCACTCTCGGCAGCGGATGAAGGATAGCAAGGTTGCTTTTCGCCGTCGTAAGCCTGTCGGGAGTGAGAATATAGCTGTTTTTCAGCCTTACGTAATCTTCTTCATTGAAGAACCGCTCACGCTGGACGCGCGTCATGTAGAGTACGTCGAGCTTCGGCATGACCGAATCGAGGTCCGTCGTCTGCTCATACGGGATATCCTTCGGCTTTATGTGCGCTTCCTTCACGTAGCTCGGCAGCTTCAGCTCATCCGGTGAGACAAGCACAAACTTTACTCCCGAATAGCGTGACAGCGCGGCGATAAGCGAATGAACGGTTCGTCCGAACTTGAGGTCGCCGCACAGTCCGATGGTGAGGTTCTCGAAGCCGCCCTTTTCGCGGTAGATCGTTAAGAGATCGGCGAGCGTCTGCGTCGGGTGATTGTGGCCGCCGTCGCCCGCGTTGATAACGGGTACTGTCGCGTTCCTCGCGGCGACGAGCGGTGCGCCCTCCTTGGGGTGACGCATGGCGATGATGTCCGCGTAGCAGGAGATGACGCGCGCGGTGTCTGCCACTGATTCGCCCTTTGCCGCCGATGAGCTCCGCGCCTCCGAGAATCCGATGACATTGCCTCCGAGCTCGTACATCGCCGCCTCAAAGCTCAGTCTTGTGCGTGTCGACGGCTCGAAAAACAGAGTCGCAAGTTTCTTCCCGCGGCACTTTTCGCTGTACTTCGCGGGATTTGCGATAATGTCGTTCGCCGTATGAATAAGTGCGGTAAGTTCGCTTTCGTCAAGGTCAAGAATGTCGATAAGGCTTCTCATTTCACGCTCCTCCAGCTTTCATCCGACGGATTGTCGCGGAAAGCGATGAGACGCGCAACGTCGGCGGGGCTGATGTAGCCTTCATCCGCGGCGACCTGCGCGATGCAGTCAAAGTCGGTGAGGCTGATGTTTTTCACGTTCGCCTCGGCAAGGCGGTCAAGCCCGCGCTTCATGCCGTAGGTGAAAATCGACACGATACCGACAACGTACGCACCGGCGTCCCTTAGTGCGTCGACTACCTCGATCACACTGCCGCCGGTCGAGATGAGATCCTCGACGACGACGACGCGCGCACCCTTGTCAAGTCTGCCTTCTATACGGTTCTGCCTTCCGTGATCCTTATTGCCCGAGCGGACGTACCCCATCGGCAGTCCCATGATATGTGAGGTGATGGCTGCGTGTGCGATACCGGCTGTGGACGTGCCCATCAGCACCTCGGCGTCCGGATAATTCTCGCGGATGAGCGCGGCAAGGCCGTTCTCCACATCGGCGCGAACGTCGGGCGAAGTCAGCGTAAGACGGTTATCGCAGTATACGGGGCTTTTAATGCCGCTCGCCCATGTGAACGGCTCATCCGGGCGGAAAAATACCGCTCCGATCTTTAAAAGGTCTTTGGCTATGGTTTTTTTCATCGTGTACTCCTTGTTTTTTTATTATAAGTCAGGCTCCGCCCGACACCTGCCCGCTTTTCTGAGAAAAGCGGGGGAAAAGCATACATGCTGCG
>CAZMRH010000021.1:16188-18133 GCA_964568705.1 uncultured Lachnospiraceae bacterium | reverse complement strand
AACTTCTTCGACGGCTTCCGCACCTCACATGAGATCCAGAAGATCGAAGTCTGGGATTACAACGACCTCGCAGAAATGGTTGACCGCGATGCAATTAACGAATTCCGCGCACGCGCCATCAACCCCGAGCATCCTGTACTCCGCGGCTCCGCCGAGAACGGCGATATCTTCTTCCAGCACAGAGAGGCGTGCAACCGTTACTACGACGCACTCCCCGCTATCGTTGAGGATTACATGAATCAGGTCAACGAAAAGATCGGCACTGACTACAAGCTCTTCAACTACTACGGCGCACCGGACGCTGACCGCGTTATCGTCGCCATGGGTTCTGTCTGCGACGTGGCTGAGGAAGTCATCGACTACATGAACGCAAGCGGCGAGAAGGTCGGACTTGTAAAGGTTCGTCTGTACCGTCCTTTCGTTCCCGCAAAGCTTGCCGAGGTGATTCCCGCTACAGTCAAGAAGATCGCGGTACTCGACAGAACGAAGGAGCCCGGCGCACTCGGTGAGCCGCTCTACCTCGACGTTGTTACAGCACTTTCACTCACCGGACGCGGCGACATCAAGGTTGTCGGCGGACGTTACGGCCTCGGCTCGAAGGATACTCCTCCGCAGAGCGTGTTTGCGGTTTACGCAAATCTCGCATCCGATAATCCGAAGAACAGCTTCACCATCGGCATCGTTGATGATGTGACGGGTCTTTCACTTGAGGAAAAGCCCGCTCCCGATACGGCTCCCAAGGGCACAATCGCATGCAAGTTCTGGGGTCTGGGCGGCGACGGTACAGTCGGTGCAAACAAGAACTCCATCAAGATCATCGGCGACCATACCGACAAGTTCATTCAGGCATACTTCCAGTACGACTCGAAGAAGACGGGCGGCGTGACGATCTCGCATCTGCGTTTCGGCGATCTTCCCATCAAGAGTCCCTATTACATCACGAAGGCTGATTTTGTCGCATGCCACAACTCTTCATACATTGCCAAGGGCTACAAGATGGTTCAGGACGTTAAGCCCGGCGGTACGTTCATGCTCGACTGCCAGTGGGATGCCGCTGAGCTTGAGGAGCATCTCTCCGCAGAGGTCAAGTCCTACATCGCAAACAACAATATTAAATTTTATACGATAGACGCAACCTCCATCGCGACAAACCAGATCGGCAACGCGAAGGTTAAGAACACCGTGCTTCAGTCCGCTTTCTTCGCACTCGCTTCAATCCTTCCGAAGGATGATGGCATCGAGTACATGAAGAAGATGGCGTATAAGTCCTACATCAAGAAGGGCGAAGCGATGGTCGAGCTGAACTACAAGGCTATCGACGCAGGCGCGAACGCTATGGTCGAGGTAAAAGTACCCGACGCATGGAAGACTGTCGCCGCGGACGCTGCTGCCGAAAAGGCTACAGGTGATCGCGCCGACCTCGTCAAGTTCGTTAACGACATCGTTATCCCCGTCGCGAAGATGCAGGGCGACACACTCCCCGTATCCGTATTCGCTGACCGCGCGGACGGCACATATCCGCAGGGTGCTGCCGCATATGAGAAGCGCGGCGTGGCTCTTGAAGTACCGCAGTGGATTCCCGAAAACTGCATCCAGTGCAACAACTGCGCATTCGTATGCCCGCACGCGTCTATCCGTCCGTTCGCAATGACCGCTGATGAAGCAGCAGCAGCCCCGGCATCGACGAAATTTGCGGCAAAGCCTGTCATAAAGACAGATTATAAGTTCACCATGTCCGTATCACCTCTCGACTGCATGGGCTGTACGCTCTGCGTCAAGGCGTGCCCCGTAACGGCTAAGGCTGAAAAGGACGGCACCGATAAGAAGGCAATCGTCATGGCATCTCAGGAGTCGCAGCTCGATCAGCAGGAAGCTTTCGACTACGCGGTCGCAAAGGTCGCGGAGAAGCCCGAGCTTATCGCGGCGACGGTCAAGGGCAGCCAGT
>CAZMRH010000021.1:15114-16170 GCA_964568705.1 uncultured Lachnospiraceae bacterium | reverse complement strand
CTCGGGTTCATGCGCAGGCTGTGCGGAGACATCATACGCGCGTCTTATCACACAGCTCTTCGGTGAGAGAATGTACATCTCCAACGCTACCGGCTGTTCCTCCATCTGGGGCGGCTCCGCGCCGGCTACACCGTACACGGTTAACAAGGAAAGCGGACACGGTCCGGCATGGGCAAACTCTCTCTTCGAGGATAATGCTGAGCACGGTCTCGGCCTGTTCCTCGGTCAGAAGACAATCCGTAACCGTCTCATCGGCTACGTGAAGGAGCTTTCGGAAAAGTATGCGTCTCTTGACGGCGCTGCCGACATGAAGGCAATACTTGACGATTATCTCGCAACGGTCGATGACGGCGCAAAGAATGAGGCTGCTTCAAACAAGCTTATCGCAATGCTTGAGGACTGCGTATGCAAGGAATCCTGCAACTGCTGCGAGCTTGAAAAGAAGATTCTCGACGGCAAGGATTACCTCTCGAAGAAGTCCGTATGGATCTTCGGCGGCGACGGTTGGGCATATGATATAGGATTTGGCGGACTCGACCACGTTATCGCTTCCGGCGAGGACGTAAACATCATGGTATTCGATACCGAGGTTTACTCGAACACAGGCGGTCAGGCATCCAAGGCATCCAACATCGGTCAGGTCGCACAGTTCGCGGCGGCCGGTAAGGAAATCGGCAAGAAGAACCTCGCCGAGATCGCTATGTCCTACGGCTACGTATACGTCGCGCAGATCGCGATGGGCGCTGACATGAACCAGACCATCAAGGCACTCGCCGAGGCTGAGGCATATCCGGGACCGTCGATCGTCATCGGTTACGCTCCCTGCGAGATGCACGGTATCCCCGGCACGATGAAGAATTGTCAGGCTGAGATGAAGCGTGCGGTTGAGGCAGGCTACTGGCAGATGTTCAGATTCAATCCGTCGGCTAAGGCTGAAGGCAAGAATCCCTTCACGCTTGATTCCAAGGCACCGACTGCCGACTACATCGAATTCATCAAGAGCGAGAACCGTTACAGACGTCTTGCACAGCAGTTCCCCGACAGAGCTGAGGTTCT
>CAZMRH010000021.1:0-15104 GCA_964568705.1 uncultured Lachnospiraceae bacterium | reverse complement strand
CTGGGTCGCCAGCCCGACCCGGCGGCGGCGGCGAAGTACGACAGACTTACAAAGTACTCGAAGCTCTACGAATAAGGCAAAAAAACGAATCGTCCCCCGCAGTCAGGTGACTGCGGGGGACATTTTTCCTGTTCGCCGCGGCGTAATGACTGCGAATTTACAAATGACCGTTGCATGAGGCGCGGCGGCGTGGTAATATTATTGAAACAGATTCGGGAGGGATAAACATGAACGCAAATCTTACACGCGACGAAGCTCTTGCGCTTCTCAAAAAATACAACAAGGAGCCGTTTCATCTTCAGCACGCCGAAACAGTTGAGCAGGTGATGAGGTGGTACGCGGACAAGCTCGGCTACGACGACGACCGTGACTTCTGGGGACTTGTCGGACTTCTTCACGATATCGACTTCGAACTGTACCCCGATGAGCACTGTAAAAAAGCGCCGGAGCTGCTTGAAGCGGGCGGCGCGTCGCCTGAGCTTATCCACGCGGTATGCTCGCACGGCTACGGCATCTGCTGTGACGTTATGCCGGTGCATGAGATGGAGAAGGTGCTGTTCGCAGTGGACGAGCTGACAGGGCTGATCGGCGCGGCGGCGAGAATGAGGCCGTCGGGCAGTGTGAACGACATGGAGCTGTCAAGCCTTAAAAAGAAATTCAAGGATAATAAATTCGCGGCGGGATGCTCGCGCGATGTGATAAGGACAGGCGCGGAGAGGCTCGGCTGGGAGCTTGATACGCTCCTCGGCGATACGATCCTCGCAATGCGGACTTCTGATTGAAGGGTATAGGCGGACCTTTGGCAAAAAGTCAGGGCTGCCCTTTACTTTTTTCAGCGGAAAAGCAACAAAAAAACCCGTTATGGGTATACGCAAAACTATGCTGTAAATAAAACGGTTTGTTCCCGAACAACATCGCAGACGTCACGTGCTGCTACTTAAGCATCGCCATGTAAAACGGCTCAATTCGTCAAGCAGGCGGATACGGAATTTGCCGTGCGGGTTTGTTTGAAAAGCTGCCGCACGGCTGCATCGCCTAAACGGTAAAATCCCCCGAAAGCCTTTCGGCCTTCGGGGGATTTGTAATATTTTGCTTATTCTTCCTCGACCTTCGCCGCCGCGATGATCTTCTGAGCTTCGCTGCCCGGTACTTCCTCATAACGGGCGAAGTTGAACGTGTACTTGCCGCGTCCCTGCGTCATGGCGCGGAGGATGATTGTGTAATCCATCATCTCTGCCTTCGGCGCTTCAGCCTCGACTACCGTGTAGCCCTTGCGATGCTCGTCCGGATTCATGCCCAGCACGCGTCCGCGTCTCTTGTTCAGGTCGCCCATCACGTCGCCGACCATGCTTTCGGGAACGGATACCTTTAATTCCCCGATAGGCTCAAGCAGTACGGGGCCGGCCTTCGGGAGGCCTTCCTTGTACGCAAGCTTTGCCGCGAGCTTGAAGGAGATTTCATTCGAGTCAACGGGGTGGTACGAGCCGTCGTACAGATCCGCCGCGAGGTTTACCACGGGATAGCCCGCGAGTACGCCCTTCTGCATCGCTTCAAGCAGACCTTTTTCAACTGCCGGATAGTAGCCCTTCGGCACGTTGCCGCCGACGACGCTCTGCGTAAACGTAAGTCCGTCAGCCTCACCGTGCGAGAATGTGATCTTTACGTGACCGTACTGACCTGATCCGCCGGACTGCTTCTTATGCTTGCCATCGACCTGTACGGACTTCTTGATCGTCTCGCGGTACGCGATCTTCGGCTCGACAAGCTGTACTGTCGTGCCGTAGCGTGACTTGAGCTTGGATACGAGGATATCGAGATGGATGTCGCTCATGCCGTAGATGAGCATCTGCTTGGTCTCGGCGTTGTTCTCGTAAATGAGCGTCGGATCCTCGTCGAGAAGCTTCTGTATACCTGTGGATATCTTATCCTCATCACCCTTAGCCGCCGTCATGATACCCTTGCACATGTACGGTACGGGGAATTCGGTCTTCTTATACTCAACAGCGGCACCCGCGCAGAGTGTATCGCACGTTGCGGTCGCGGCGAGCTTTGAGATAACGCCGATATCGCCGCAGCAGAGCGAGTCGACCTCAGTCTGCTTGTTGCCCTTGAGGGTGTAGATGTGAGCAAACTTCTCGGCGACGTCGCTTCTCTGATTCTTCAGCGACATATCGCGCTTAAGCGTTCCGTTCATCACCTTGAATATGCTCATCTTGCCGAACTGATCGGCGAGAGTCTTGAATACGTAAATCGAGCAGTCGCCGTCGGGATCGATCGGGTAATCCTTAAATCCCTCGCCGTCGATGATCTGTTCATTCTTCTTTGCGGTCGGACGCGGGAAGGAGTCGACAATCGTGTCCATCAGTCCCTGAATACCCCAAAGATTGACGGCAGCTCCCGACAGTACGGGAACGATGGAGCCGACGATAAGTCCTTCGTGCAGGGCGTTGACCATCTCGTCATGCGTTATCTCCTCGCCGCCGAAGTATTTCTCGAGAAGCTCCTCGCTTGTCTCCGCGATCGCCTCGTTGAGCGGCTCTCTGTACTCGTCGATTGCGGCGAGAAGGTTGTCGGACATGGGAACTTCGCTTATCTTGCCCTTCGAGTCGAAGGAGTACGCCTTCATGTCGATAAGGCTTACGAAAACAATATTTGAACCGTCCTTTACAGGTACGAATATCGGGCAGACGGACGTGCCGAACTTCTCATGCAATTCCCCGAACACGCGTCCGAAGTCCGCTTCGGGATCGTCGCATTTGTTGACGAAGAACGCGCGGGGTACGCCTGCATTCTCGATATAATTCCACGAAAGCTCGGTGCCGACCTCAATGCCCGCTTTGCCGTCGACTGCGATTATCGCGGAATCGGCAACGCGCAGAGCCTCAATAACCTCACCTACAAAGTCGAGGTACCCGGGAGCGTCGAGAATGTTGATCTTCGTATTCTTCCACATAAGCGGAGCAACTGCGAGAGATATGGAATAGCCTCTCTTTTTCTCCTCCGCGTCAAAGTCGCAGATCGTATTGCCATCGGGGGTCTTGCCGAGACGGTCAGTCTCACCTGCGCTGTACAGCATAGCCTCCGCAATAGATGTTTTTCCGCTGCCGCCGTGACCGAGCAGGCATATATTGCGGATCATTTTGGTTGTGATGTCAGCCATTAGTGTAACTCCTTTATGTAATGTATGATTTTTTGCCTTACTTATCAATTATATACTACGTAGTTCAAAAAATCAATACCAACATAGCAAAAAGCAATGATTATTTTTGCATTTACAAGGTGTTTTTTGTGATTTTCAGATAAAAAATGCGGAGGGCGTTTTATTTTCGTCATTCATTGTACGCGATATGCACGCCGGGCATTGCGACAGATTCCGACCTGATGATTTGTTCCGTCCCAGTCCCCCGGCTCATGTCTCTTTATTTCTCACCCCCATTCCTTCACCGTTCACCCCCTGCCCTCAGTATTTTTCACTTTTGCTTTATCTGAATACCGGCGCTCGCAGAGGTAAATAATCAGTACAAAGACCGTTTGCGGGAGGAAGTTATGATAAAGGGTTGTCAGAAAAACATCATTCATATTCGCGATACGACAAATAAAATGTTCGAGGAAGCATATATTGTGCTGCGCCATGACCCCGCGACATCCGGCATGAGCGAAACCGACATGATACGCGAGGCGGGCAGAATCATCGACGAAAGTCTCAGGAGCGTCTATCCGTCTCACCGCCGCCGTCCGAGTGCCGCCGCCATCCGCGGTTTTCTTCTCGGTGCGCTTGTCTCCACCGCGCTGTCGTCATTCCTGCTCCTGCTCATCAAGTGAGGCGGCGGGCACTTTAGACAAAGATACGCCGCCGTGTCACGGTTCATTCTCCGAAAATTCACTTGACATCATTATCCGCATAATGCTATAATAAGACGATACCATATTATGGCGGAGTGTTTTTTATTTCCGCCTCTTTACCACAAGCTTCTGCGGCAAAGATGCCGCTTTCGATATATTTACCGGCAGTCCGGAAATTATATTAAGCGGAGGTTTTCAACAAATACTGCGGCAAAAGTCGCAAACGAAAGGAACAAACATGGCAAACAACAAAAACAAACTTCGCGTTATGTTTTTGGGGGGCCTCAATGAAATCGGCAAAAACATGACTGTTTTTGAGTACGGTGAGGACATTGTGGTCATCGACTGCGGTCTTGCATTCCCCGATGAGGATATGCTCGGCATAGACCTCGTCATCCCCGACATAACGTACCTCGAGAAGAACGCCGATAAGGTACGCGGCATTCTCCTCACCCACGGACATGAGGATCACATAGGCGCGCTGCCGTATGTCCTCAAGTCACTGAACGTGCCTGTCTACGGCACAAAGCTGACGCTCGGCATCCTTGAGAACAAGCTCATCGAGCACCGTATGCTCGATACTGTCACGCTCAATACGGTCGAGGCGGGCGATACCGTCAAGCTCGGATGCTTCAGCGCCGAATTCATCCACGTCAACCACTCGATCGCCGATGCGTGCGCGATCGCGCTCCGCACCCCCGTGGGCAACATCGTCCACTCGGGCGACTTCAAGCTCGACGTCTCACCGATCGCGGGTGAGATGACGAACATTACGCGCTTCGGCGAATACGGCCGCGAGGGCGTGCTGCTCTTCCTCTGCGAATCGACGAACATAGAGCGCCCGGGATTTACTCCGTCCGAGCGCAAGGTCGGCTACTCGCTTGAGAACATCTTCATGACGAACACCGACAAGCGTATCGTCATCGCCACTTTCTCGTCAAACGTACACCGCGTTCAGCAGATAATCAACTATTCCTCGAAGTACGGCCGCAAGGTCGCGGTGACAGGCCGCAGCATGATAAACATTCTCGGCGCGGCGATACGCCTCGGTTACACCGTAGTGCCGCCGAACACGCTCATCGACATCGCCGAGATTACGAATTATCCGCCGGAATCGGTCACGATAATCACCACAGGCTCGCAGGGTGAGCCGATGTCGGCGCTGTACCGCATGGCGTTCGGCGATTCCGCGCAGGTGACACTCACCGCGAAGGATCTCGTCGTGCTGTCGTCACACGCGATACCCGGCAACGAAAAGCTCATCGGCAAGATAGTCAACGAGTTATATAAACTCGGCGTTCACGTATTCCATGAGGACATCGAGGTTCATGTCTCCGGACACGCTTGTCAGGAGGAAATCAAGATGCTCCACGCACTCCTCAAGCCGAAATTCTTCGTTCCGGTACACGGCGAGCCGCGCCATCTCGCTCAGCACAAGGAGGTCGCGGAGTTCATGGGAATGAACCCGAGCAACATCTTCGTATGCAGCATCGGAGACTCGCTTGAGCTTGATTCAAAGACCTGTAAGCGCGGCGCTCCCGTTTCGTCGGGACACGTGCTTGTGGACGGCTACGGTGTCGGCGACGTCGGAAACATCGTGCTTCGCGACCGCCGTCATCTCTCGCAGGACGGACTTATCGTCATCGTCGCGACTGTCGACGCCGAGACGCGTGAGCTTATCTCCGGCCCCGACATTATCTCGCGCGGATTCGTATACGTGCGCGAGTCGGAAGCCCTGATGGAGGAGGTGCGCACCATCGCCGCCAAGCTCATCACTGATTCACTTGAAAACAGCCGTGCGGACTGGGCGCAGATCAAATCTACGGTCAAGGACAGTCTCACGAAGTATCTCTTCAACAAGATGAAGCGCAAGCCTATGATACTTCCGGTAATAATGAATATATAAAGGGATGATTTTATGCTTCATCATGTGATTCTGTGGAAGCTCGACTCCTCATACACCGAAGAGGAGAAAAAGAAAATAATGAGTAACGCCAAGGCGGAGCTTGAGGCACTGAAGGGTAAAATCGACGGCATCGTCACTATCACGCTGTCAGTCGACGCCCTGTCCTCGTCGAACGCCGACATGATGCTCGACAGCACATTTACCGATAAGGCGGCGTATGAGACGTACCGCACACATCCCGCGCACGTCGCCGTCGCCGATAAATATATCCGCCCTTATTCTGAGGTTCGCTTATGCTACGATGAGGAAGAAACGTGATTTTATTTTATCGGGCGGATGCCCGATGAAATAAAAACGCGGGAGAACGACGCGCGGGATCTATCCCTCGCGTTCCCGGCACATTGCGAACAGGGAAATGGGTGTCTGAAACCGTCAGGCTTATACCGTACAACACTGTATCCTTTTCTCCCTTTCCATCATTACCCGAGGTGATAATACCATGCAGCTCAATCCCATACTCACGCTTACCTTCGTTTTATGGTGCGTTTACGCGGGCATAATCATCGCCGGCGCGCTTACGCTTTATAATAAGCGCTACGTCGGCGGCATTCTCCGCGCACTTATCGCGGCGGATGCCGTCGGGGAAGATCACGCGGTAACGCTTGCCGACGCGGGCGTGAAAGCTTCATTCTTCGCAAAGCGCGCTCTGCGTGAAGGAAGCATAATGCGCAAATACGTGACA
This sequence comes from uncultured Lachnospiraceae bacterium, assembly GCA_964568705.1. Classification (GTDB taxonomy): domain Bacteria; phylum Bacillota; class Clostridia; order Oscillospirales; family CAG-272; genus CAZMRH01. The sequence goes on along the minus strand of CAZMRH010000021.1, from coordinate 8,613 downwards.
ATCGCCGACGTGGAGAATGTTACGAAAACCGTGCCGAAGCGCGGCATATCAAAGGTTTTGTCGAAATTATTTCTTTATAAATCGGACACCCGCACCGTCACCGATTTCAATGCCGCGCGCATGTACATTCCCTTTGAAAAAAAGGACGCGGCGGAAATACGCTTCGACCGGCGCGGCACGAATCTGCCGGTCATGATAAGCGGCGCTGTACTGCTTTTCGGCGTATTCCTCGCGCTTGACTACTTTACACCCGAGCTTGTCGAGCTTGTCAGGAACGCGGCGGCGGCTCTTATCGAAAAATTCTGACGTTATCGGAGGCGGTCATATGAACGGAAACAATACTACGCCGGAGATTCGCGGCAGATACGGTAAAAAACGCAGGATATCTGCCCGCGGCGTACTTGCCGTCATAATCAGCTTTATTCTGTGCTGTGCTCTTCTGTACGGTGCGGTCTACCTTATCGGCGCGCGATATATCGTCATTTACAACGATAACGGCGAGCGTATCAGCTACTTCGGCATGGTGGAAGGACTTGATACGCCGAAGGGCGGCAGAGTGACATATCCCGACGGAGGCTCCGCGAAAATTGACGGTACTGCCGGCACCATCACCTACGAAAACGGCGACGTATACACGGGCGATATCGTTTCACTCCAGCGTCACGGCAGCGGCAGGATGGACTACGCGAACGGCGACACCTACGAGGGTCAGTTTATATCAAATGAGATGAGCGGCACGGGCAAGTACACTTACGCATCCGGCGACACCTACGAAGGTCAGTTTGTCAAGGGAATGAAGGAAGGCACCGGCAGATACACCTGGTCGAGCGGCACTGTCTACGAGGGCAGCTACAAGTCTGATAAAAAGAGCGGTTCGGGTACATACACGTGGTCGGACGGCTCATTCTACACAGGTGAGTTTCTGAACGACCGCAAGGACGGCACGGGTGAACATCACTTCGTTTCCGGCGACGTGTACGTCGGTCAATACAAGGCTGACGTGCGCTGCGGTACCGGAACGTACACGTGGGCGAACGGCGAATCGTACACGGGCGAGTTTAAGGATAACACACTGTACGGCAAGGGTGTCTACACCTTCGCGGACGGACGTGTGTATGACGGGTACTTTGAGAACGGAAAGATAGTGCGCGCCGCGTAAGGATTTCATCTACAATGTAAAGGAAGTATCATCATGGGAAACAACGAAAAAAAAGAATGGGCGATAGAAACTAAGTGCATCCAGAGCGGATACGCGCCGGAAAACGGTGCGCCGAGAGTGTTGCCGATCTGCCAGAGCACTACTTATAAATTCGACAGCAGTGAGCATCTCGCGGGACTGTTCGACCTGTCGGCCGACGGTCACATGTACACGAGAATATCGAACCCGACAGTCGCGGCGGTCGAAGCGAAGATCGCCGATCTGTGCGGCGGTGTCGGCGCAATGTGCACCTCCAGCGGTCAGGCGGCGATACTCGCGGCGATCTTCAACATAACGTCGGCGGGTGACAACATCGTCTGCTCATCATCGGTTTACGGCGGCACGGTCAATCTGTTTGCCGTCACCATGAAGCGCATGGGAATTGAAACGCGCTTCTTCACACCCGAAACGCCCGACAGCGAGGTCGAGGCGATGATCGACGAGCGCACGCGCCTCATCTACGGCGAGACTATCGCGAATCCCTCGCTGCGTGTGTTTGATATTGAAAAATACGCGAAGATCGCACACCGTCACGGCATACCGCTGATGGTCGACAACACCTTCGCGACACCGATTCTGTGTCACCCGTTCGAGTGGGGCGCGGATATCGAGATACATTCGACGACCAAGTACATGGACGGTCACGCGACGGTGGTCGGCGGTGCGCTCGTCGACAGCGGCAACTTCGACTGGGCGGCGTCCGGCAAATATCCTGAGCTTTGCGAGGCTGACGAATCGTATCACGGAGTTGTGTATACAAAGCAGTTCGGCCGCGCGGCATTTGTGACGAAGGCACGCGTTCAGCTGATGCGCGACCTTGGACTTACACCTCAGCCGCTGGCGGCATTCCTCCTAAATCTCGGGCTTGAGACGCTGTCGGTCAGAATGGAGCGTCACTGCAGGAACGCTCTTGAGACAGCGAAGTTCCTTGAGAAAAACAACAAGATCGCATGGGTCAACTACCCGATGCTTGAATCGAGCCGCGACTTTACACTTGCTAAAAAATATCTGAACGGCGGCGCGTCCGGCGTGATTTCATTCGGAGTGCGCGGAGGGCGCGAGGCTGCAATGAAGTTCATGGACTCCCTCAAACTTGCGGCGATAGTAGTACATGTCGCGGACGCGCGCACGTCGGTTATTCACCCGGCGAGTACGACGCACCGTCAGCTCACCGACAGTCAGCTTGCCGACTGCGGAATCGGCGCGGATCTCGTGCGTATGTCTGTCGGAATCGAGAACGTCGGTGATATTATCGCGGATATCGAGCAGGCACTGAGGTAAACACAGGACGCGGCTTTTCATTTAAAAAAGCCGCGTCTTTTTTCATCATCTTCCCTATATTCCGACAAATATCGGGCATACTAAGACCGAAGTCAGATGAAACGAAGGTGAACTGATATGAAAGATAAAAAGTCCCCGTTTTCGGAGATGCCAATAGGCTTTGCAATGTCGATATCCCGAAATCCCAAGGCATTGTATGCATTTGCAGAAATGACTGATGCCAGACAGGATGCGCTGCTCGACATGGCACGGCAGACCCACTCGAAGGTTGAAATGGAAAAGCTCGTTGACGGGATAACAGAGGTAAAGTAAAATTTGTCTCTTTTTTGCATCACAAAAGGCGGAGGTTTTCCCCCGCCTTTTTGTTTTGCACTATGATTATTCCTCAGTGTACTTCTTTTTTCTGATTACCGCATAGCCTGCGCCAAGTGCGATTACCATGCCCGCGATGATGAGGTACATAGAGTCGCCGGTGTTGCCCGACTTTGTCGTGATGGTTGCCAATACGCTTATGAGATCGTTAGCATCCTCAACGGTAAGTCCTTCGTTGCCGGCTGTCGGCTTCAGGATTACCTTGAACATGTCGTCGCCCTCTGCTAATTCCCTGACTCCTGCCATATCTGTAATAGTTATTACAATCTTGCCCTCTTTGTTTACTACATTGTACTTGCCGCCAAGTGCCTCGGCGGAGGTAACATTTACATAAGAGAACTTCTCAGCATCAAAGTTTACGGTAAAGGCGAGCTTCGACGCATTGGCAAAGTCCTTCTTGAACTTGATAGTGTTCTCGAAGTTGCCGTCGTCCAGCTTTACGAGGTTGTTGGTAATATTCTCTTTTTTTGTCGTTTCCTGCTGCTGTGTGCCGCCTCCTTGATTTCCGCTGACATCCTGAGAGCTACCGGTGATTCCTGTATAATCAATAAAGTTGTAGATGTCAATATCATCAAACATGCACTGTACGTTCATACGGCGTATTATCATAGGTGTTACAGATTTTGTTGAGTAGTAGAAGTAACGGTTCTTTACATTGAATATAAGTTCATTGTCGACAAAGAAAAGCATTATGCAGGTATCGTTGTCGTACTGGAATCTCCAGTCGTGCCATGTGTTAAGCGAGAAGTCTACCTTCTTTGAGGCAAGAACCTTCCTTGAAGAAGAGTCGACGAGCTTGAATGCGCCGTCATCGAAGAAGTATCCGCACTCGTAAGAAACAAGTGAGCCGCCGCCAAACCAGTTATACAGTTCCGAGCCGTATGATTCCTCATACGTCTCAGTACCGGTCACGTTGACCTTCATGTCAATTGTAAAGGACGTAGGTATTTCAAAATGCTCAATACCGGAAGCGGTTTCGAGGTAGTTCTGGACATTAAGTCCGCTGTCCTGAGTGTCGTCCTTGTCGTAGCGGATTACCCAGTTGCCGTTATCAACCTGAATGCGTTCAGAAGGTGTATCACCGTATTCGCCGAAAACATCGACGTCGCCGGGATCATCGTATGTGAGCATATGATTGATTCCGCTGTCTTCGTAGTATTTCTTAGTGGTATCAAAGACCTTTTTCACTTCCTGAGTCGGGTATCCGCCTGCCGCGTAAGTGGTAGGCGTACCGCCAACCTTGGTCTTTGAAATAGTTACGGAGTTCGAGCCGCCGCAGGTCAAGGGAGCCTCTGTATTCTGCACGCCGCATACGCCGGAACCCCATGTAAGGAAGTTTCTGTATGTCGCGCCGCTGTCACCGTCGGAGAGATCATTATCATACGGAGCGTTGAGAACAACGAGAGACATACCGTATACACGGCCGACTGCGATGTTCTTGTTCTTGAGTGCGTTGTAGGTCAGAGTATCCGAATACTCATAACCCGGCTTATCGTCGACATATGTCCAGGGAAGTGCGATCTCATACGTCGAATATGTTGCACTGTCGGGAGTATAATCTGCTCCGTTCAGCTTTGAGCCGACCGGGACAAATCCTGTCTGGCAGACTCCGCGTGCGGGATCGGAGAAATTGGTCATACCTGTGTTGGAGACGTTTTCATACGCCTCACAGAAGCCGCCCGCTATCTGAACGTAGCCGAATACGAAGTCGCCGATGGAGCTTGATGACCACGGCTTGCCGTCATCCGACCATGTCGTGTCAAAGGTTTCACCGTAGGAAGCCGCGTTCGGACCTGCGTTATCCACTCTGAACTGCACGCCGTCGCCGTTCCATGCTTCATTCTTACCGTTCTTAAGAGAATGTCCGTCCTCATCCTTTACCTTGACGCCGACGTAGTAGAAATTCTCATCCCAGCGCAGCCATACCTGATAGCTCATATGTACCATGTCATAGCCGGTCCTCCAGCTGAAGTAGCGGTTCATGTAGGGGTCTGTGTCATCCTTGGTTACTGCGTCGTCGGAGTCTACCGAGAAGGTAGCTTCGCCCCATTCGGCGGTGGTGATGTAACCGTCGATGTTCGGTGCGGTCTCAAAGTAGAGTGCCTCGACATAGTCGATATAATCGGCTTTTGCAGAGGACGTGAATGTCATTGAGAGGGTCGCAGTGAGCATCAGGGCGACGATCAGCAATGAAACAATCTTTTTCATAAGTGCCTCCTGAAAAATAATTAAATATGTCTCCGTGAGGAATGTAATATATATACAACAAAATACCTGCACAGAGTACGCTACATTGTGATTATAGCAAAACTCTATTTCAATGTCAATAGAAATAGCTAAAAATAAGTATGCAAAACAATTGTCAATTATTACTTTAATCAGGTTTGCGCCGTATGTTTACAATCGTCGGTAATATATAACATACATTTATCATTATTTGCGGTAATGTCAACCCCGACAATTAAAAGTCCCGGATGCGTGCCGCGCTCAGAATACGGCGTCGGGCAAACGTAGGCGAGATAAAATTAAAATGGAAAAATAAAGCCGCGGCTTCTTGAACTGAACAAGTCCGGTAAGCCGCGGTTTTTATTATATCGGATCCTTATCTCTGTGTGTCGCTCACTATCCTGTAGTATGCTTTCGACGTAACAAGGTATACGGCGGTGTAGCACAGTGCGAACAGTACGTATGTCACACCTGTTACGAGGAAGAACAGACCTGTGTTCACCAGTCCGAACAGCGACAGAAGTCTGCTGACCATCGGGAACGCAAATCCCATGTGGATACCTGCGGTGACCAGCGGCAGGAAGAATACCGTCAGTATCTGCGAGCCGACCGATTTCCGTATCTCCGCCTTCGTCATGCCGACCCGCTGCATGATGTCGAAGCGCGACTGGTCCTCATACCCTTCGGTTATCTGCTTGTAGTACATGATGAGTATCGCTGCCATGACAAACGTGATGCCGAGCAGTATGCCGAGGAACAGAAGTCCGCCATACATGCCGTAGAACTCCTCGCGGATTGACGCCGAGCCCTCGATGGACACCGGAACTTCCTTGTCCGAATAGTCAAGTCCCTCACCGATCTTACCTTCGATCGCAATCTGGGCATCACTTTCCGTCACCCCGTCAAGGTTAAATCCGTAGTAGGTGTGGCAGGTGAACTCGGTGTTGCCGAAGTTTTCACGCTGTATCGTCTCAAATTCGTGTACCGCCGAAATGTCGGGTACAACGAGGTAGAAGTGATTGACTATCGAGACAAGCGCGTCGCCGCTGTCGATGCGGTCGTCGATTATCTCCTTGACCTTGTAGGTGTATTTATCCGCAAATGTGACCGTTTCGGCGGAGAATTCACGCACATCGGTGCAGAGCAGTACCTCGCCGTCCGAAAGCGTCGCGTTATCTCCCGTCAGCCTGTTGTGATCCGCAAGAGGTACGATGTCAACGGAGGCAAAGCTGAACAGATCGGAGGTTTTATATTTCGGGTCATCGCGGAATATGAAGTCACTGTCGCGGTGATAACACATAAATGAGCAGGCGCGGAAGCTGTACAGATCGGCTGCCGCGGTTCCGTTTTCGGCAAGCACCGTATTTACATCTGACCATACATCTGATGAGGTCGTGTCGTCGATCGAGTAAACCTCAACTTCGATGTCGCGCGGGTACTGCTGTGCGATTATGTCGTCCTCACCCATAAAGAGGCACGTCGCCGACGACATCATCACAAGCACGATCGTCGAGAGGATACAGATGGTCGCAAGTCCCGCACCGCCGCGCTTCATGCGGTATGTCATGCCGGACACGGAAATGAAGTGATTTTTTTTGTAGTAGTATTTTTTATTTTTGCGCAGTATCTTCAGAAGTGCGACACTGCCCGAGATGAAGCAGCAGTACGTGCCCAGTATGACAAGTATTACCGCCACGAAGAACAACAACACCGCGGAAATAGCGTCCTTCACTCTCAGTGCTATCATATAGCCGCTGCCGAGCAGGAGTATGCCGATGACCGCCATGACCCAGTTCGCGCGGGGCTGCTTCTCGCCGACGTTTGAGCCGTACAGAAGTTCAATCGGCTTCGACAGATGGATCTGACGCAGCGAATCAAGTAATATAAGGAAGAAAATTCCGCAGAACATAACGAGCGTTCTGAGAATCGACGTAACATCAATGGCAAATGTGAACGATGCGACGCTGCCCATGGTACGAAACAGTATTGCTTCGGCGAGCTTCGAGAAAAGAATACCCGTGAAAAGTCCGACCGCAAGTGTGATGGCGCTGATGTAAAGGCTCTCCCACAGCATGACACGCGCAATGTGACGCTTGCCCATACCGAGGATGTTGAACAGACCGAACTCCCGTTTGCGGCGCTTCATGATGAAGCTGTTCGTGTAGAACAGGAACAGCGTCGAGAACACGCCGACGACGTAGATACCGAAATAAAGCAGCTCCTGCATGGATGTGCCGCCCGGTATCCTCCTGATCTCCGCGTCATAGGTCAGAAACGACATGATGTAGAATATCATCACCATGCACACCGACGTTATGATGTAGGGAAGATAGATTTTCTTATTTTTCCTTATGTTCGACCACGCGAGGCGGGCTGAGAATCCGTGTTTCACCGCTGCTCACCGCCTGTCGCAAGCATGGTCAGTGTGTCGGATATCTTCTGGTACATCTCCTCATCGGTACTGCCGCCGCGGTAGATCTGATGAAACACCTCGCCGTCCTTGATGAACATTACGCGTCCGGCGTGGCTTGCCGCCATTGTGGAGTGTGTGACCATGAGTATTGTCTGACCGTCGTGATTGATCTCTGCGAAAAGGCGGAGAAGCTCGGTTGTCGCATGTGAATCGAGCGCACCGGTCGGCTCATCGGCGAGGACTATCTGAGGATTGGTGATAAGTGCGCGCGCGACTGCCGAACGCTGTTTCTGACCGCCGGAAACCTCATAGGGGTATTTCTGGAGAATGTCGGAGATACCGAGCTTACGCGCGATTGGCTCAAGGCGTTCGCTCATCTCACGGTACTGCTTGCCGGCGAGTACGAGAGGCAGGAAGATGTTGTCCTGAATCGAGAAGGTATCGAGCAGGTTGAAATCCTGAAATACGAAGCCGAGATTGTCGCGGCGGAAGGTTGCGATGTCGGCTTCCTTTATCGAGGACAGCGGCTTGCCGGAGAGCTTTACTTCCCCCGCGGTCGGCTTATCAAGTGCGGCGAGGATATTGAGGAGCGTCGTCTTACCTGAGCCCGATTCTCCCATGATCGCGACGTGTTCGCCTTCTTCGACCGAAAAGCTCACGTCGCTTAGTGCCTGCACCTTGCTTGCGCCGAGGCGCGTCGTATAAATTTTCTTAAGATTGTTAACTTCGAGAATCTGCATGATAGTCATCCTTTCCGTGAGCCTCGCTCACTGTGACCTCATTATAGCAGGCGGGAACAATGTCTGCCATTTTTTTGGCTTACATTTTTCCCGCCCATTCTTACAATTTTGTAAGGTAGGATGATGTGGGATTGCCGCAGGAGCGGATTTGACATCCGCCCGCCGCACGTTTGGCGGAATCGTTCGGACCCCAACCTGTTTTGCTTATTGTGTGAATATGTTTATACCCATAACGTATTTTTCTTCTTTGTGTTTCTTACCAAAGTTTGCAGGTGTCGTTCGGACACCAACCCGCTTAGCTTATAGCGTGACTATGCGTATACCCATATCGGGTTTTTTCTTGTTACTTTTCTGCGGAGAAAAGTAACCAAAAGCCGTTCAGG
>CAZMRH010000020.1:14995-18271 GCA_964568705.1 uncultured Lachnospiraceae bacterium | reverse complement strand
AGGTCTGGCGGTCGGTGCCAATTGGGAAATGGCTCATAAATACCTCCGGGAACAAAATGAATGGGAGGGGGATTTTGTCATATTAGAATGACGACGGGCGGCTCTGCCCGACACCTGCACACAATGTATGCGAAAAGCGGGGAAAAAGGATACATACGAAGTTGAGATATAAACAAGCGTATGTTAATCGCACGAAGTCCGATTTAATCCTGACGGCTTATGCCGTACCTTGTCAGAATAACCCGTGATGAAAGTTTTTCGCCAGGCCTTTTTTCAAAAAGGCCGCGTACCCCCCGTACCCCCCGTGCTCCCCGTACTCGCCTTGCGGCGTTTCCATTCGGGAACTTCGGCGAGGACGGCGCGCAGCGTGACGTAATTGTCATGGCGCGATCTCGGGATCGTGCCGTCGGCGACTGCGGCAAGGATAGCGCAGCCCTCCTCCTTCGTATGAGTGCACTTAGTATAGCGGCACTTACCGAGGTGACTGACAAATTCGCGGAAATTCTCCGCGAGTTCGGACAACGGAAGCTCGAAGCCCGCAAGAAAATCAAGCATGGAAAAGCCCGGCGTATCGGCGATGTACGCATATGTCGCGCCGACATCAAGGTGAAACAGCTCCGAGGTGCGCGTGGTGTGTCTGCCGTGACCCGTGCGGAGGCTGATGCTGCCCGTCTCAAGTGACAGATTCGGAAATACCGCGTCCATGAGAGTCGACTTGCCCGCACCCGACGGCCCCGCCATCGCCGCGCACATGTATCCGCCGGCGTCCGACATACGCTTTGCTTCATTTTTAATATATTCGCCTATCTCCGCCGTTCCGTCACCGTTCAGCGCACTGAGCGTGAATACGTCAAAGCCGGCGTCAGTGTAGATCTTGCCGACCGTCTCAGCCATCGCGGCGAAAGCGTCGGCTTTATTCACGACGATGACAGGCTCGATGCCGCGACTCTCCGCCATGCAGCAAAGCTTGTCCGCCGACAGCAGATCAGGCTCGGCAGGCCCCGCGGGTATGACGATGAACAAATGTGACAGATTCGCCAGCGGCGGTCTTATAATGACTGAGCGGCGCGGGCAGATTTCGTCGATGACATATCCCGAGTCCGCACCGCCGTGCGTGTACGATTTTGGTTTTTTCGGTATATCACCGCCGGTGGGTTCCGTAAGCCCGTCCGACTTCGATATAATTACAGTATCTCCCGCAAGCGGCGTAATATTATCATGACGGAAAACGCCTCTTGCGCGGCAGATGAGTATTTCAGGTGCAGCACCGCCTGACATTTCCACGCAGTACAGCCCGCCCACTCCCTTCAGTATTATGCCGTGCGGCTTATCCATCAGCCTGCCGCCGTTTCATTCGAGTTTACGCCGGAATTCCTGCATATGGTGATAGTAATTGTGGTGCCCTTTTCGACGGTGGTGAGCTGCTTGACCGACTGCTCGATGACCGTACCGTCCGTGTAGTTGTTATTCTCGGCATATGTCACGTTTGACGACAGTCCGACAGACGTAAGCTCGTTTTTAGCCGCATCCTCGGTCATTCCGACCACCTTAGGCATCACGACCATTTCCCTTTCGGCACCGAGACTTACATACAGTGTCACCGTGCTACCCTCGCTTACCGTGCTGCCTGCCGCCGGAGTCATCCTGATGACGCGTCCCTCCGCGACAGTCGTGCTGTATTCCATAACCGTTTCCGGCTTCATTCCGAGTCCGCGAAGAAGATTCACCGCGTCTGCGTAGTTCTGACCGACGTATGAGTCAAGTGTTACCTTGTCCCTTGAGCCGTTGCTGAGGTACAGCGTCACGTTGCAGCGTATCTGCCCCTTGAGTATCTTCGCCTGTGTGCCCGCTTCCGGCGACTGCTTTACGACCGTGTCCTTCGCTTCAGCCGACGATACATATTCAACGCTGAGGCTGTATGTGTCGGACGCTGCATACTGCGACGCCATTTCGGAAGTGTACACCTTGCCGACGAAGTTCTCGACCGAGATAGTCTTTATCTTGCCGCCCTCCGAGCCGAGTGCGGGATCATAGTCCGCGCCGCCGCTTATCACAAAGTCGATTGACGTGTTGCGGCTGACGACCGAAAACGGTGCGACGCTCTGCGAAATTATCGTACCCGCCGCCTTGTCGGATACCTTGTATTCCGCCTTGCCCCACTGCAATTCATGGCTGATGAGGTCGCGCAGGACGTATTCCTCGGTCTTGCCTTCATAATCGGGGACGGAGATAGTGCCAGAAGTCGCGCCCGTACTCTTAAAAAGCGTCACCGTATCGCCGGATTTCAGCTCTGTACCCGCGGCAGGCTCGGTCTTTACGACGTAGCCCGCGCCGATCGTATCGTGCGTCGTATCCTCGACCTTCACCACGATCGACTTGCCCTCGAGCAGCTTTTTCGCATCACGGTAGTCGTACAGACTCAGCTCCGGCAGCTTGTATGTCTCCGCGCCCATGCTTATCGTAAGCGTGATCTTGCAGGGACTGTCCGACTGGATCTTGACCTTCTTGCCCGCCTCGGGATCCTGCTTAATTATCGTGTTCTTCGCGTATTCGCTGCTGTATGCCTCGACCACCTCTACGGTGTATTTATCCGAATCCTTAAAGAATTTCTTAAGCTCATCCGTGTACTCGCCGCCGACGAAATTCGCGACGGTGATAGTCTCGCCGCTCACGTTGTCCTTGCCGAAGATATTGCCGAGCAGAAGTACACCGCATATAATGCATATGGCGAGGAACGCTACGGAAATACCCAGTATAATCGGGAACATCGGAGTCGACTTGAACAGCTTCTTCAGATGGAACTTGCCGTCGTCGATCTCATCCTCGGGCTTATTTTTGTGTACTATCGGAGGAAAGACGATGTCCGGATTCTCACTGAGCTTCTTTATGTCCTCAAGCATTGCGTCCGCGCTCTGGTAACGGTCGTCCGCGTCCTTTTCCATTGCGGTCATGATGATGTGCTCAAATCCCGCCGAAATATCCGCGTTAATCGTGCTCGGCAGCGGTGCCTCCTCATTTATCTGCTTGAGTGCGACCGATACGGGCGTGTCACCCGTGAAGGGAAGCTCGTCCGTCGCCATCTCATACATCATCGCGCCGAGTGAATAAATGTCGCTGCGGCAGTCGATAGGCAGTCCGCTCGCCTGCTCGGGGCTGATGTAGTACACCGTTCCGATCGCCTTGTCGGTCATCGTGACGGTCTCGGCGTCCGCGAGCTTCGCGATACCGAAGTCCGTGACCTTTATCGTACCGTTCTTGAGAAGCATGATGTTCTGC
>CAZMRH010000020.1:0-14985 GCA_964568705.1 uncultured Lachnospiraceae bacterium | reverse complement strand
GATGACACCCTTCGAATGAGCCTGCTCAAGCGCGCGCAGTATCTGCGTCGAATAGCTGAGCATCTCCCCGTAGGATAAAACGCCCTTGTGTGTCATGTACTTCTTTAGTGTAATGCCCTCGACATATTCCATGACGATGTACTTGAGGTCGCCCGTTACCGACACGTCGTACAGGCTGACTATATTCGGATGCGAGAGCATGGCGATAGCTTTCGATTCATTTTCAAAGCGTTTGACCGCCTCGACGTCTCTTGCGGTCTCCGCCTTAAGCATCTTTATGGCGACAGGGCGTCGCATGAAGCTGTCAATGGCCTTGTAGACCACCGCCATTCCGCCGATGCCGATTATTTTTTCTATGTGATAGCGGCCGTCAAAAACGGTACCTACATATTTTTCATATGAAGAATCCATCATTTTCTCCTTTCGATTAAAGCGCGGTCGTCCCGCGTCTTACAGTCTGGCGAGGATGAGAGTTATGTTGTCACTTCCGCCGCCGTCGTTGGCATGTTCGACAAGCGAGTGCGCCATCTCGGCGATGCTCAGTCTGTCGTCCTGCAAGGTCTGGAGAATCCGGTTGTTGTCAACGTGATTGGTAAGCCCGTCGGTGCAGAGGAGTATGAAGGAATCGTCAATTGAGCGCTCGGTGACAATTATGTCCGAAACGACCGAGCTTTCCGTTCCCACCGCACGGGTTATTATGTTTCTGTTTATCGAGTGCTTCGCTTCGTCCGCAGTAATTTTGCCGATGTCGACGAGGTACTGTACATATGAGTGGTCCTTGGTGATCTGGCGTATCTCGTTTTCGGATATGAGGTACATGCGGCTGTCACCGATATTCAAGGTAAATATCGTCCGCCCGACTATGAGCGACGACACAAGAGTAGTGCCCATTCCGTGAAGTGAGGTATGCTCTCCCGCACGGGTGAACACCGCGTCATTCGCGGATACCGCCGCCTCAGTCATGAGCTTTCTTGCTCGTGTCTTAAGACTTGAGGGCAGCTTTGCGGAAAGCACCTCGTCGATTCCGCGGCTGACCTCGTCAACAAAGGTAGACAGCGCGAGGGAGCTTGCCTCACCGCCGCCCGCCTGACCGCCCATTCCGTCGCACACGGTCAGTAGCAGCACGTTTTCGCCGAACTGCCTGAGGTAAAAGTTGTCCTGATTGACACTTCTCCTTCTGCCTATATCTGAAATACCGCAATACAGCATATATACACCTCCGATTGCCGGTCGTCCGTTTGGGTCATAATAGATTATACTTACCTATTATTTTATTATACTATACATTATTTTATAAGTCAAGTAAAAATGCATGGGATTTGAGCGGTATAACATGCGATTAACAATATATAAGAATTTGTTATCGTCCGCACGATCCGGCTGTACCCTCGTGCATGTTTGCGGAATAAAAAGTACCCGTGACGGGTAATTATCCATTTAGCGGGAAGGGAGGGGTCCGCTTTCGCAAGCTGATACGACCGGTCCATTCGCGCATACACAGATAAAAAAGCACCGGTGCCTCGTGCTTTTTATCCGGGTAGACTACAATTAATAAAATGAACCCATTGTAGAAAAGGGATTCACTTTTCCAATGAATATGAAACCATTTTCATCTGCCGGTAAAATCGAGATTTGATGTGATGAGGATTATGCTCATTAGCTTATGTAATGGATAAAAAATAATTATGTTGTTCAACAAAGATAATCAGCAGCGATTACGGCGAATGTGAAATTGCTGTTCCCGTGACCGGAACGGCGAATTTGAACCCAAGGTCATTGAGAAAAGACAGACCAGAACTGATGAAATAGAGCAAAAAATTATGGCGATGTACGCGAAAGATATGTCACAGCGGGACATTGAAGAAGATATACTGCTCAGGAATTTCTCAGGGTATGATTTCGCGCATGCCTGTCAGAGACTGGGGAATGGCGTTTGCGCAGTATGCGATTTGGTTTGAAGACAGATTTGTAACTTGAGTCCTTGAGGGCTCTGCCCTCCGCGCCATGCTTGCATGGCGCTCCTCCCGAGGTTTTTCCGCCGGGGGTTATCCGGTAAAAAGGAAAGCAGCGACCTTCGCTGCCGCTGCTTTTTAATGTTTTAATCCGCAGCCTGCGTCGGGTTGCTCCTCGGCATTGCCCTGTTTGCTGCATATATACTATTGGTCAAAATTTTGGCTGTTAAACCCATTTACACAGTTTATTATTCAGAACCTTAAACATAACAATAAATCACCCTGTAATGAACGCAGGGTGGATTTTGTTAATTTGACAATCCGTATTAAAAACGTACAACCGGCGGTTGGATCAACCTGTTTTACCTCGCTTCAAAAGTTTAAATCTTATCAGCTTTCGAATTGATTCTTTACTTATGGTTTATCTGACTTTATATTATGATTTCAAAAATAGAATCAAAATGCGTCAAAACTTGACATTTCAAAAGTATTGTGATATATTATTCATAATCAATAATTTATATTCCATGTAAATACATAAGTATGTATTTCTTATCGTCAGAAAGGTAGCATAATATCAAAGGAAGTACAGATTACTAAAGAAAAAGTGGTTTTCGGTTTCTTGTGGGATTTTGCGGAAAAGCTTGGCGGTCAGCTTGTCACTTTTATCGTGTCTATTGTTCTTGCACGTTTGCTCGGTCCAGAGGTTTACGGCACTGTCGCTCTTGTAAACGTATTCGTTATCCTGTTCCGACTTCTTGTTACTGGCGGAATTGAAGCCTCGCTTATTCAGAATAAAAATTCAGGCGATCTTGAATTTCCCTCGGCCTTTTACACAAATGAGGGAATAGCGGTAATCCTGTACTTTATAATTTTTCTGATTGCGCCGCTTATTTCAGAGTTTTATAAAACGGACATTACCGCCGTACTTCGCGTATGTGCGCTGACAATACCGATTTCGGCGTTCAACACCATACAGCGCGCGTTTGTCTCAAAATACCTGCTCTTTAAGAAGCTGTTCTTCTCATCACTCGGGGGCACTGTCGCATCAGGTGTTTTAGGCATTGCTCTTGCGTACGCCGGCTTCGGTATATGGGCACTTGCGATACAGCCGCTTGCCGACAACATCATTGATACGATAATAATATTCATCACGGTAAAATGGCGTCCTAAACTGATGTTTTCAAAGGAATGCGTAAAAAAACAGTACAAGTACGGCTGGAAGATACTTGCATCGGGATACATCCAGACAGGCTATAACGAGCTGCGCGATCTGTTGATAGGTAAAATATACACCTCCGCTGATCTTGCATTCTATAATAAAGGCGGATCATTTCCTAAGATGGTCGTCACCAACATCAACAGTGCAATCGCAAGTGTGCTGTTTCCGACGTTATCAGATGCGCAGGATGACCGCGAAAAAGTCAAAGGTATCGTAAAAAGAGCGATTAAAACCGGAACTTACATAATTACACCCATAATGGTCGGTCTTGCCGCCGTCGCAAAGCCTCTCGTTACACTACTTCTGACAGAGAAATGGCTCGGCTGCGTACCGTTTCTCCAGATTGCTTGCTTCACATATGCATTTTACCCTATTGCCGTCGCGAATCTTCAGGCAATCAAGGCAATCGGCCGCAGCGATATTTACCTGTTACTTGATATAATCAAATATGCAATCAGCCTTATTGTTCTTATTGTAGTTATATGCTTCGGAGTTATCTGGATCGCTCTCAGCGGCATGGTTACCTCGGTAAGCGCGTTCTTTATAAACGCTTACCCCAACCGCAAACACCTTAATTACAAATATGCCGAGCAGGCACTTGATATTTTACCGAATATACTTTTATCACTTGCAATGGGCGCGGCAGTTCTTGGCTTCGGATATCTTGATCTCGGGCTTCCGATTATTGTAACACTGATTATTCAGGTCATACTGGGCGCTGTAATCTACATCGGACTGTCGTTGTTATTCAGGGTTGAAAGCTTCCGCTATGTCCGCGATATTGCAAAGGAACTGTTGAATAAGAATTCAAAGGAGAATTCGAAGAAAACGGAAAAATCCGAGGAGACAGAAAAATGAAAACGGTTTTTGTAATTGCGGGAAGCTACTGGCAGATACCGATAATTCAGAAAATCAAAGAAATGGGGCATCGCGTGCTCGTCGTAAATCCCTATGACGATTCGCCGGCGTTCGAATATGCCGACGGCCACCTGAAATCGGATATACTGAACATCGGAAATTGTTTGAACTATGCAAAAGAGCAGAATATCGACGCGGTCATCAGCGAGGAATGCGATATTGCCATGCCTGTAGTCGCAGCAGTTGCGGAAGAGATGAATCTTCCGTCGCTCGGGCACGACAGTGCGCATCTTTTCACCGACAAATACGCGATGCGCGAATTTTGTCACGAAAACGGGCTCGCTTATCCCATATATCAGATATGCGAAACAAGAGAACAAGCTGTCGCCTTCTTTAAGCAACACGGTCTTAAAATGATAATGAAACCGCTTGACTGCAACAGCAGCCGCGGCGTTACGATAATCGAATCCGTCTGCGATATCGAGGATAATTTTGACGCGTCCCTTGCGTTCTCTAGAATACGACACGCCGTCATCCTCGAAAGATACATTGAGGGAACGGAATTTACCATTGACGGCGTCAAAACCGCGGACGGTCACTTTAAGGAGGCACTTAACCCAAAATATAAAAAACAGTCCAACGCATTACCACGAGGTTACCGTACAAAGATACGACTGAATGTTATGTTCCCGCATATTTACGAAAGATTGAGGAAACTAAAAAACAAACGTATTTCGAATTGATTTACAGGATGTGCTATTAATTAATATGATAAATGAAAATCAAAAAAGAATAGAAGTATTTTTAAATAATGTTGACAGGTCTTTTCCTACTCCTATTTCTCAAAAACAAGATTTACATTTATATGCAAAAAAGTTATGTTATAAAGCAACATTATGTATCAAAAAAAACAACCAAAAGGAAATTGTATCACTTGTCGCAGGATATACGGAAAATGTTTCTGACAACATTGCATTTATTTCATTAGTTGCTACATTGAAAAGCGAGCAGCATAAGGGATTGGCAAAAAAGCTGATTAATGAATTTATTTCCATTTGCAAAGAAAAAGGGCTTTATGCGGTAAATCTGTACACCGACCGCAGCAATTTCGCAGCAATAAAAATGTATGAAAGTATCGGGTTTACTGAGTGGAAGTTAGATTATGAGCCACGCCCCAACGACTTACACTTTATATATTATATTTGAAGGAGCACACGATGAACATACTGCTAACCTCTGTCGGCAGACGAGCCTATATGGTAAAGTATTTTAAAGAAGTTGTGGGGCCTGAAGGGATAGTACACATTTCAAACTCCAGTGATAATACCGTTGCGTTTCAATATGCTGACAAATGTACCATTACCCCGCTCATTTACAGTGATGAATACATTCCCTTTTTATTGGAGTATTGTAAAAAACAATAAAATTGATATAGTAATTACTCTTTTTGATATTGATTTACTTGTTTTAGCCCGGAACAAGAAGTTATTTGCCGACAACGGTATCTCCGTAATTGTTTCAGAACCGGAAGTAATCGAAATATGTAATGATAAGTGGAAAACATATAAGTTTCTTTGTGAAAATGGATTTCACACGCCTAAAACATTTCTTTCGCTTCAACAAACAATGCTTGCACTTGATAAGGGAGAGTTAAACTTCCCCATTATAGTAAAGCCGCGATTCGGCTGCGGTTCTATCGCACTTTCTGTCGCTGAAAATGAAATGGCATTACTATATTATTACAGGCATATTATCAGGAAGATAAACGACTCATATTTGAAGTATGAATTGGAGACAGAACAAGATATCGTTTTATATTAGGAATACTTGCAAGGTCAGGAATATGGGGCTGATGTTATAAATGATTTAAATCAGAATTTCAGGCAGGTAAATATTAGAAAAAAGGTCGCCATGCGATCGGGTGAAACTGATATTGCAGAGCTTGTGTCCGAGCCGATTATTTCTGCGGAGCTTGAACGGCTCGGAAAAACCACCGGACATATTGCAAACATGGATGTGGATTTATTTATGGTGGCAAATACGCCGTATATTCTTGAAATGAATGCCCGCTTTGGCGGAGGGTATCCGTTTTGCCATATGGGAGGATGTAATTTACCTCAAGCAATAATAAACTGGGTTTCCGGAGATGAAGCAGACGAGAGCTTATTGAAATCACGTGTGGGGCTGATCGGATATAAGGAAATTTCCATTACATTGAATGAATTGCATTATTAAATAATTTAATTAAGTCAATACGGAGAGAATATATGAGCAACAAACAAATACCCGTAACGCGTTCATCCATGCCGACGTATGAGGAATACACCGAGGAGATACGAAAGCTCTGGGACAGCCGCTGGCTCACTAATGCAGGTGCCGAGCATCAGACGCTTGAAAGGAATCTCTGCGAATATCTCGGAATTGACAACATCTCACTGTTTGCTAACGGCCATCTTGCACTGGAGCTTGCAATAAACGCTACGGGACTGACGGGTGAGGCCATCACGACACCGTACACCTTCGCTTCAACAACGCAGGCAATCGTCAGAAACGGGCTGACTCCCGTGTTTTGCGACATAAAGCCCGACGATTTCACGATAAATCCCGACAAGATCGAGGCACTCATTACCGATAAAACCTCCGCGATAATCCCCGTTCATGTGTACGGCGGAGTATGCGATGTGTACGCGATTCAAAAAATTGCAGACAAGTACGGTCTTAAGGTAATCTACGATGCGGCTCATGTTTTCGGCGTGAAGCTCGACGGTGTGCCGATAGGCAACTTCGGCGATATGTCAATGTTCAGCTTCCACGCGACAAAGGTATTTCACACAGTCGAGGGAGGCGGTATAGTATGCCGCGATCCGGCGATGAAGCAGCATCTTGAGGAGCTTCGTCAGTTCGGTATGCGCGGCAAGGAGGAAGTGCCGATTATAGGAACGAACGCGAAGATGACCGAGGTTCACGCGGCGATGGGTGTTTGTAATCTGCGCCATGTTGATGGTGAGATAGCAAAGCGCAGCGCTTGCGTTAAAAAATACAGAGAGATGCTCTCAGGCGTTCACGGTATCAGACTTATGCCGAATCAGAAGGGCGTTACGCCGAATTACGCTTACTTCCCCGTCGTGTTTGACGTTTATAAATACAACCGCAACGAAATTGCAGACAGACTTGCTGCCGAAAATATCTATGCGCGAAAGTATTTCTATCCGATAACAAATACATTTGATGCATATCGTGGGCTGTTCCCGATTCAGGAAACACCGATTGCACAGCACACCTCGGAATGTGTCCTCACGCTTCCGCTCTACGCCGACCTTGACGTAAGCGATGTCGAGCGTATATGCCGTATTATTTTAAATTAACATATTAAATAATTGGAGGACAACAATGACAGAGCTGATGACAGTTCAAAAGCCCATAAAAAAGGTACATGATTCCAACATAGAGTTATTCCGGGTTTTTTTAATGTTGATGATAGTTGCACATCATTATGTCGTAAATTCGGGATTCACCTCGCTTTTTGACTATTCAAATATCACCGGTAATATGATTTTCCTGCAATTTCTCGGCTGGGGAGGAAAGACAGGTATAAACTGTTTCCTTCTTATCACCGGATTTTTCATGTATACACAATTCAGATTTAAGAAACTGTTGAAGCTCTATCTGGAAGTAAAATTTTATTGCGTCATATTCTACTTCATCTTTTTGTTTACTGAATACAGAACTTTTTCAGCAGGTTATTTCGTTTTTAAGGTGTTATTCGGAGTAATAGGGAATTTAAACGGTGATTTCACAGGCGGTTTTTTTGCATTGTTTCTTATTTTCCCGTTTCTTAATATACTGATAAACAAGATGAACAAGTATCAACATATGACCTTAATCGGCGTTCTTCTTGTGATTTATACTATTTCATCTACATTTTTTCTGAATCAAAATTTCGAGTACCTCGGATGGTATTTGACTGTATATCTAATCGGTGCATTTGTCGGACGTTATCCGTGTAAAATGTTTGAAAATAAAAAAATCTGGACTTGGTTGTCTGCCGCAGGTCTGGGACTTGCATGGCTCAGTATTCTTGCGGAGGATTTCATCGGTATGAGATTTGAGCAAAACGGATTTAACAAATGGGACTTTATGTTTGCCGGTGAAAATAAGCTGCTTGCCATAATTTGCGGTTTTTGCTTTTTCATGCTCTTTAAAAATATAAAAATAAAGCGTAACAAGCTAATAAATACGGTAGCTTCGTCAACCTTCGGAGTGCTGCTTATCCATGCTAATTCAAATGAAATGCGTCAATTCTTGTGGAAGGATTTATTAAAGAATACAACCTATTATTCTTCGAAATACCTCGTGCTACATGCAGCTGCGTCAATTATCGAAGTGTATATCATCTGCGTATTAATTGATATGATACGGATAAATTTGCTTGAAAAGCCACTGTTTCATTTTATAGATAAAAACAGCGATTATTTCAACGGAAAATTTGTAAAGCTTAAAGAAAAAATGAAAAATCGTATAGATAAAATCATAGGTGATTGATATGAAAGGTATAATTCTTGCCGGCGGGACAGGCTCCCGTCTTTATCCGATCACCAGAGCTGTATCGAAGCAGCTGCTTCCCATCTACGACAAGCCGCTGATCTACTACCCTTTGTCGGTGCTGATGCTTGCGGGAATCCGCGAGGTGCTCATCATCTCAACTCCCGAGGACACGCCGCTCTACGAAAAGCTGCTCGGTGACGGTACACAGCTCGGTATGCGCTTCGCCTACAAGGTTCAGGAGTCGCCGCGCGGACTTGCCGACGCATTCATCCTCGGTGAGGATTTTATCGGAGATGACAGCGTCTGCCTTATCCTCGGCGACAACGTGTTCTACGGTCAGACACTGACGACAGTGCTGTACCATGCGGTAAAAAGGACTGCCGGCGCGACAATATTCGGTTATCCCGTGAAGGACGCGCGCGCGTTCGGTGTCGTCGAATTTGACAAGGACAGAAAAGTCCTCTCTATTGAGGAGAAGCCCGAAAAACCGAAGTCGAATTACGCCGTACCCGGTTTGTATTTTTACGATAACCGGGTCATCGAGATTGCGAAAAACGTAAAGCCGTCACCGCGCGGAGAAATCGAGATAACATCGGTCAACAACGCTTATATGGAGCTTGGCGAATTACATGTCGAGCTGCTCGGACGCGGTATGGCATGGCTTGATACAGGCACTCCGAAGGGACTGCTCCATGCGGCACAGTTTGTTCAGGCGATTCAGGACATGCAGGGAATGTACGTTGCATGTCTCGAGGAAATTGCATGGCGGCAGAAATTCATCACTTCGGATGAGCTTCTCGAATTCGGGGAGAGCCTTAAGATGACCGCGTACGGCAAATACCTGATTTCTCTTGTAAAGGATGTGTGCTGATATGACGATAATCGTAACGGGCGGTGCGGGATTTATCGGTGCGAATTTCGTATACCATATGCTGTCCTCACATCCCGATTACCGTATAGTCTGTCTTGATTCGCTTACCTACGCCGGTAATCTGTCAACGCTTGCTCCCGCCATGAAGAATCCGGATTTCCGCTTCTGTAAGGTCGATATATGCGACAGAGAGACGGTTTACGGTATCTTCCGTGAAGAACACCCCGACATCGTCGTAAACTTTGCCGCGGAGTCTCATGTTGACCGCTCAATCGAGAATCCCGGGGTATTCCTGAAAACAAATATTCTTGGCACGCAGGTCATGATGGATGCATGCCGAGAATTCGGTACGTTGCGCTATCATCAGGTGTCAACGGACGAGGTCTACGGTGATCTTCCGCTTGACCGTCCCGATTTGCTCTTTACAGAGGACACGCCGATACATACGAGCAGTCCGTACAGCGCGTCGAAGGCGTCAGCCGACCTGCTTGTGATTGCATATTACCGCACCTTCGGACTTCCCGTGACGATAAGCCGCTGCTCAAATAACTACGGCCCGTATCACTTTCCCGAAAAACTCATCCCTCTCATGATCGCGAATGCGCTGAACGACAAGCCGCTGCCCGTGTACGGTAAGGGCGAAAATGTCCGTGACTGGCTGTATGTTGAAGACCACTGCCGTGCGATTGATTTAATCATTCATAACGGATGTCCGGGTGAAGTATATAACGTCGGCGGTCATAATGAAATGAAGAACATTGACATTGTAAAGCTCATCTGTAAGGAGCTTGGCAAACCGGAAAGCCTCATCACACACGTCACCGACCGCAAGGGTCACGACATGCGCTATGCCATCGACCCGACAAAGATACATAACGAGCTTGGCTGGCTGCCCGAAACGAAGTTTGCCGACGGAATCGTTAAAACGATACACTGGTACCTCGACAACAGGCAGTGGTGGGAGACAATCATCTCCGGCGAGTACCGTAATTATTACACAAGCATGTACGGCAAGCGTCTGGTGCTTGACGGGTATGCGATTCCAACAGCACAATAACGAAATATCAACTCCCCGGAAGTCCGTAATAAGGTTTCCGGGGAGTTTATGATGTCTTATACTGATGTTATTGCGAAATCGTGATATTTATGATATACTGAAGGTACCGGATAATCCGGACTGAATGAAACGGAGTTTGATATGGACAGAATCGAACAGTTTACAATGTGATAAAAACCGGTATGACGGTGACACTTGCGACCTCCGACGGCGTGGACGTTACGATGCGCGTCGTCAGTCCCGTATACTTTGACGGCGGCGTGCTTATTTTCACCGCTCATACATCACGGAAGTCTGCACAGATGTATGTGAATCCGCATTGCTGCATCGGCGCGGGCATCGATTATGTGCTTGCAGAAGCATCAACTGCCTGCTCGGGTATAACAAAATACACAACTACGAAAATTACGTCACAGCACGGATGATGGCGGACGCACTCCCTACCATGCTTTCAACGGAGTTCAGAAATATGTGGGCTTTGACACAAGGTTAAATAAAGTTCTGAAAAATAAACTGTGTAAATGGGTTTAACAGTCAAAATTTTGTTAATACTGAATCTGCAGCAAACAGGGCAATGCTGAGGAGCAACCCGACGCAGGCTGCGGGTTAAAACGGTAGAAAGCAGCGGCAGCGAAGGTCGCTGCTTTCCTTTTTACCGGATAACCCCCGGCGGAAAAACCTCGGGAGGAGCGCCATGCAAGCATGGCGCGGAGGGCAGAGCCCTCAAGGACTCAAGCTACAAATCTGTCTTCAAACCAAATCGCAAACTGCGCATACGCCGTTAATATCAGTAGACTTTCTCTTTCTTTTTTGGTAATATGACGGTAGCGGTTCATCGAATCTTCCTTTAATGGTTTACTTGTCATTTACCATTATACTGGATCTTTCGTTGAATTGCTGCTTTTTTTACTTTTTGTTGCACTTCATATTATAATTTAATGGATAAAAAAGCAAGCAGGGATAGCCTGCCTTTACCATTTTATTAGGACAAGAGAAAAATTATGATAAATTTAGTATGTAAAATCGCGAAACACTTACAACCGATTTCCGCATATGATAAGTTAAGAATATTTTTAAAAGGACTATCATATGTTGTTTTTAATAATATTATCAATATCATTGAGTTTGGACGCATTTGCTGTTTCAGCGGCACATGCATTGAAGTCAACCCGAATACCTTTGTTCTCAAAGTTAGTTATCGCATTAATCTCCATTGTATTATTTGGTAGTGCTGTGTTTTTAGGAGAAAAAGTATCAACACTTTTTAGCCCCTGTGTTGCAAAAATCATCGGTGTTATTTTGATGTTACTGATCTGTATATGGATGCCAATTCAAGTGTTGCTAAACAAGAAAAAGGATGAAGAACCTAAAACAATATTGCATTTTTCTATGAAATCATTGGGATTGACGTTTCAAATTATCAGAAACCCTTTATTAAGCGATATTGATCATTCACACTCAATCAGTCCTATTGAAGCAATTTATTTAGGCTTAGCACTTTCAATTGATTCTATCAGTGTTGGAATCGGATATTCACTTATTGGCTCTGTAAACATTTTAGCACCCGTTTTTGTTGGGTTATTTCAGCTTGCATTTCTTTATCTTGGTGAAATCATTGGGAATCGTGTTACAAAATATAAAAATGTTAATACAGATTACCTTCAATTGATTTCGGTTGCTGTGATGTTTGTTCTTTTGATTCTGAGAATTATTAATTAGTGAATTTTATCACCTCATTATTTTAGTTAAAGTAGAAATAATGCAACGAGCCTCGAAAATTTGTGCAGTAGTATTTTAAATAGAAAGAGACATTGTTATCACCTGAAAAAACGTTATCCTTTAAAAGAGACTAACTATTAAATGTCAAGCACTAAAATGAAAGTTTTGAAAGTCGTATTGATGTTTTAGTAGAATTATCATATAATAATAGAAGTATAATTATACGAGAGGAGAAAAGTATTGAAAAATATTGTTAAAGATTTATTATTTGGTCTATTAATTATTGTGGTTACTTTGATTTTCGAATTCATTGTTACTATTCCGTTCGCCGAGGTTGCAAGTGAAATTGACAGAGCCAGATGGGCGATTTTAATTAACAGAGAATTGCTTTTAACTTCTATACCTGTTGCACTTATTACATTTGCTTTTGCTTGGTTACTCAAAACGAATAGCAGGAAGGTTGCGTTGCAGAGAGGAATTATCTGGACATGCGTCCTTGCATTGTTTTACTTATTAATTAGCATTGGAAATGGTAATTTTGAATTAATGTTTGGTAACATAGGTATTTATGCTTTGCTAATATGTGCCTTTGCAGGTACTATTATTTATTCAGCTATAAAGCGATTACGATAACTCGCATTTCGATATAGGTATAGGACCTGCACATGTTTATGCAATATTAACACATAAAAGAATGGAATTGTCAAGAAATGTGCAGTCGAAAGTAGACCCAAAATCAAATATTTCTATGGTGGTTTTATAATTGCCCCGTTTTTACGGAGTGGAGTGTAGAGGAACGGAGGAAAAACGGGGCGCACCGTCCTCAGGTTACGCGGCTGGCTTATCGGTTGACCTTCTGAGCCACTCCCGGTATATTACCGGAAGAAGCCCGAACGGATTGCCGGTATAAATACGAATGGTATCGTAATACGCAAAAACATATCTGAAAATGATATCCCATTTAACGCCCATATATTTTTTATAAAAGGTTCTCTTTATCATTGACATTGCGGAAAATGTGCTGTAAAATATACTTAGTTTCATATCTAATTAAAAATTACTTCTCCCGTACAAAACGTACATATCAAAACAAGGAAGGAAACCGTAATGAAAGAAATTTTTCCGAAAGTAGAACACGGTATTGTAAACCGTGCAACAAACACTATTTTTAAAAATCACGGCTGGCCGTCAATCTGTAAAGACGACCGCGGTGTACTTTATGCCACAGCATCCGGCATGAGAATTTCTCATGTTGACCCCGCAGGAAAGAACTGTATGTATCTTAGCTTCAACGAGGGCAAAACATGGACTCCGCCCATCGTTGTCAACGATGACTACCTCGACGACAGGGATACAGGTATCGTTTATCTCGGCAACGGTCGTCTGTGTATGAGCTTTTTCAACGAACGCGACGAAGAAGACTATAAAAGATTTGCCGATTATGAATGGATGGGTGATGCGGATAAAACCATGATAATGAACATGGGTGCCGTTGTTCCGCTGCTGCCCAAGGAATTGACAACCGCAGGTTCGTTTATCAAGCTTTCCGATGACTACGGCGTAACGTGGTCTGAAAACATCCGCGTCCCGATGACCGCTCCTCATGGGCCTAACGTGCTGAAAGATGGCTCGCTTATGTATCTCGGAAGAATTCTCGGCGGTAATGAAAATGAGGCGCGTATCGGAGCGTTTAAGAGCGTCGACAACGGCAAGACATGGGAGCCTCTCGGCATCGTTCCCCAGCCGGAATACCTCGTCACTGACCATCTGCATGAGCCTCATGTGGTTGAGCTTCCAAACGGACGTCTCCTCGGTGCTATCCGCGTACATTGCCGTCCCGACCCATATGAGCCGAAGGACACTGTATATACCACCTTCTCCGATGACGGTGGACATACTTGGAGCATGCCTGAATGTATCGGTGTATCCGGACTTCCTCCGCACCTCATGATACATTCCTCCGGCGCGGTCATCTGCAGTTACGCAAGACGCGGCGGCAAGGGGAACTGCTCAGAGAGAGCCGCTGTCAGCTACGACAACGGTGAGACATGGGCTGAGGATTATGCCATTTACCCGGATGCAATACACTATGATCTCGGCTACCCGGCAACGACAGAGCTTTCCGACGGCTCACTTCTTACAATCTACTATCAGTGCTGGCCGGGCGATGATATTTGCTCGATTATGCAGACAAAATGGAGACTTAAAAAATAAGCTCTCCCATCAAAGAATAATATAATCTCAGTTTAAGAGAGCGTTTGAGTCCTTGTGCAAATACTGCCCGGTCACTCAGACCGTAATACTTAAAAGCCGAGCTGAAATCGTTGATTTCAGCTCGGCTTTTTGCTTGCATAGTGTATTTTATACAATACTGACTGCCATGGTCGCTGTGAAGAATCACACTTTCCGACAGTTTATACTGACTGCAAAGAGTTCTAACGGTGTCGATGCAGAGTTCTTTTCTCATGTTGTCCTGCATCTCAAGTGACAGAATCTCTCCGCTTTTTCTATTGTATCAAAATCTGCATTTACATAGAGTCATGCTGCGACATAGGGAAGTCACTGCTCGAAATCTCAATACTCCCGTTTACCGAGTGCACACCCTATGCACACCCCCAAGTTCCCGTTTGCCGAGTGCAACGCGTAATCTATCTGTATGCTCTGTAGACGAGGCTTTTTCTTTGCACTCTACAAATGGCAAAAAATAAAAAAGCCGCCAGAAAGCCTTGCTACCAAGACCTTCTGACGGCTACCGTGTGCA
>CAZMRH010000019.1:0-18975 GCA_964568705.1 uncultured Lachnospiraceae bacterium | reverse complement strand
GAAAAAGCATTTGCGTATAAGTTGAAATATGAAGCGTTACGACATCAGGGCACTTCGTCCCAACTTGGGACGAAGTTACGAACAGACGAAGAAATGGCTCTTGAATGTGGTGACAGCCGCAATCAAATCCAGCGTTATATCCGTCTGACACACCTTGTCCCACAACTTCTCGACTGTATGGACGAAGGCAAAATGGCTTTTTCCGTTGGCGTAGAACTTTCTTATCTGGATAATCAATTACAGTATGCCGTTCTCGATTCTATGGAGCAGGAGGACTGTACTCCGTCCTACTCACAGGCAAACCGTATGAAAACGATGTTCCGTGATGGAACACTGACTGAAAATGACATTTTCAATATTATGTCCGAGGAGAAAGCTAATCAGAAAGAAAAGGTTAGCTTCAAGACAGATGAACTCAGTCGTTTCTTCCCGAAAAATTATACCGCACAGGATATACAAAAAGCAATTCTACAAATTGTTGAAGCCGATTACCGCCGCCGTCAGCGTAACCGTGACGACGATGCGAGATAAGGAGAGAGCTTATGAAAAATAAATCAAATCCGTGGATTTTCGGAATTGGTTGCGGCGAACATGAGTATCAAATTAACAATGTCACCTATGTGGTATCGTCCCGTTTTGAGCCGCGTTCCTCAAAGCAAACAGTAAAAGATCGCTTTCAAAAAGCAATAGTCAGTGATTTCATACCTTTGACAGTAGAACCGACTGATAATATAATAGCAGATGAATATGTGTATTCAGACTGCGAAAAGGAGGATTAAATGCAGTCTAAAAAGAAAACAGATACCACAGGTATCACAGCACTGTATTGCCGTTTGTCGCGTGATGATGGTGCAGAGGGCGATTCCAACAGCGTAGCCAATCAAAAGCGCCTGCTTCAAAAGTATGCAAAAGAAAACGGATTCAATAATGGTCGTTTCTATGTTGATGACGGATTCACAGGTACAAATTTTCACCGCCCGGGCTTTGAAAAAATGATTGAGGATGTGGAAATGGGATATGTCACCACTATCATCGTCAAGGATATGTCTCGTCTCGGCAGAGATTACTTGCAGGTCGGTTATTACACGGATAATTACTTCCCGGAGCATAATATTCGTTTTATCGCTGTCAACGATTGTGTAGACAGCAATGACGGTGAAAACGAATTGGCACCGTTTCGTAATGTAATGAATGAAATGTATGCTCGTGATATTAGCCGCAAAGTGCGTTCCGCACATCGTATCCGTGGTAATTCCGGTGAGCCGCTTTCCCAACCGCCGTATGGTTATATGAAATCTGCGGAGGACAAGAAAAAGTGGATGATTGATCCGGAAGCGGCACAGGTAGTAAAATCAGTATTTCGTATGTGTCTTGAGGGAAAAGGTGCCGAAACGATTGCCCGGATGTTGCAGGAGCAAAAGATACTTGTTCCAATGGCGTATTGGCATGAAAAAGGTCTTGGCAGAGGTGGCAAGAAAACACAACCGAATCCATACAAATGGTGCAAAACCACCATTTCAAAAATGCTGGCACAACAGGAATACTGCGGCGATGTCATCAACTTCAAAACCTATTCCAAGTCTTTCAAAAACAAAGCTCGTATACCGAATGACGAAGAAAATTGGGTAATCTTCAAGGATAAGCACGAGCCGATTATCGACCGTGATACTTTTGAACAGGTGCAAAAGCTCATTGGTAAAACCCGTCGTCGTGCGCCGAAGGACGAGAACTGGGAACGCAATATGTTCTGTGATTTACTGTACTGCGCCGACTGTGGCAGAAAGCTGTGGTTC
Source organism: uncultured Lachnospiraceae bacterium (assembly GCA_964568705.1). Lineage (GTDB taxonomy): Bacteria > Bacillota > Clostridia > Oscillospirales > CAG-272 > CAZMRH01. The sequence continues at coordinate 17,182 of CAZMRH010000019.1, read as the reverse complement.
AATATCAAGCACGATAAAACCGATATTCCATTCTTCATGTGTGGAAACTACCATGGAAACCGCGGCACTTGTAAGTCTACGCACTATCTTCGTGCGGATTCAATTAAGCAGGTTGTTACGCTGGAATTAAAGCGTCTGGCTTCTTTTCTTCGTGATGATGAAGATTCCTTTGCAAAATTGCTTGCACAAAAAACAAACAAGGATACGATTGATGAAAAAAAGCAGACGGAATTAGAACTTCAAAAAGCCACTGTCCGTATAGAAACAGTCTCTCGTATGTATGAAAAGCTGTATGAGGACAACGCCACCGGAAAAGTTACAGACGAATGGTTTATGCAACTCGGGCACAAATACGAAATTGAACGTTTTGAGCTTAAGGATAAAATTGCAGTGTGCCGCGAACGGCTGAGCTCGCTTGATACCATGCAGGAGAGCAAAGACCGTTTTATCTCTGCCGTCCGCAAATTTATGGAGATGGACAAGCTATCCGCACCGCTGCTTCAGGAGCTTATTGACCACATTGATGTTTATGATGCCGAAGGCACCGGCAAGGCGCGTACACAACGAATTGTCATCTACTACAAATTTGTCGGTTACATTGAAATTCCGGAGGAAGCGTTCAGTCGTAATTACCGTGAGGATACCCGGCAGGGAGTTGCAGTGGAGTACATTCCGAAAGCTATTCCGGCATAACAAAAGAACAGGCTCATCTGAACCTGCTCGCACATCAAAAAGTATTGATTCTAAGGTAAACAGGGTAAAAAGAAATCGAGTATCCTCACTCAACCGTTCAGGTTAGTTAAGAATACTCGATATGGTCGGAGTGGCGAGACTCGAACTCGCGGCGTCCTGGTCCCAAACCAGGTGCCCTACCAACTGGGCCACACCCCGCAACCATATTATAATATCAAAAAACTACGCAAATGTCAAGTCAAATACGTAAAAAGCACCGCATAAACCTTGAGAAGCGTCGTACCCATCCAATGTTAAAGAATTGCATGTGAAAATACGGGCACGCCGCTCTGAATCGTGATAACTCCGTAAGACGACGGATACCCGCACCCGACACTGCCGGGATTGAACATGTATATTCTCTTTCCTGTGCCTGACGGTGAAATGAACGAGGACTCATACGCCTCATGCGTGTGACCGTACAGAACCACGTGCGCATCCGCATCGACCGCGTCACGCATCAGGTTGTCAAGTCCGTACTTCACGCCCTCTCTGTGACCGTGAACCAAGAGAAACCGTAGACCGCCGAAGTCGGATATCATTTTATAATTCAGCGATGAGCGTCTCTGTACAGATGTAAAATACTGTTCATGGTTGCCCGCGATACATATATAGTCAAGCCTCGGGTAATCCCTCAGCACAAGTTCCATGTCGGCAGTACCGTCGCCGAGATGTATCACCGCGTCTGCAGTGCCCGCGTGAGCTGTGAGCGCATCGTATATCGGACGTGCATTTCCGTGTGAATCAGAGAAAACAAGCAGCTTCATTTTGACCTCTCAGGTAACAGATTATACGCTGTTGCATATACTTAAAACGAATGAAACGGCGGAGGTTTATCCTTCGATCGGAGATTTGTAAGGAGAAAACTATGAAGATTGATAAGAAAACTGTTGATATGCTCATGGGACTGTCGGATGACATGCTGTGGCAGATGATACGCAATATCGGCGGTGCATCGGGAATTGAGGTCAAACAGCCGACACCGTCTCCGGAAACGATGGCGGGTATACGTAAGGCGCTCGGTGCGATGACTGACAGTGATATACAGCGAGCCGTGGAAATAATCGAAAATTACAAAAGCGGCAGCGGGAAATAGAGGTGCAGTATGAATAATAACGGAGGAACTCCAGACATTTCGCAGATGCTGGCAAGCGTGATGTCGAACCCGCAGTTTGCGGAGATGGTCAAAACGATAAAAGAGGGAAGCGCCGGGGCTAATACGGCTTCATCTGATGCGGTACATAATAATGCCACCGAGGAAACAGGCGCAGAGGAAACAACTGTACCGGAAGCTGAGGCAGAAGCGTCGCCGCCGAAGACTTCAACGGGCGGATTGTCATTGTCGCCGGATATGCTCGCGAAGCTGCCGCAGATGATTTCCGCACTGTCGGCTGTGATGCCGGAGGGTGCACGGGATGGCGGAAGCGTCGGTGCGCTCGCGAAAACGAGCAATGAAGCAGTACGGCGCAGGCAGCTGTTCACGTCACTCAAACCTTTTCTGAGCAATGAGCGGAGTACTGCGCTTGACACGATAATCAAGCTTACCGAAATGACGGGAGTGATCGAGAGCTTCAAGGGGTTCGGAAGCGGCGGCAGCGGCGTATGACGGGAGGTATTTGAGATGTATTCAAGAAACACATCCGGCAAGACAGATGCCCAGCACGGTGAATTCAAATCTTACGCGGAAAAACTGCCGCCCGGCTACACCGGAAGCAGGTTTTCGCGGATAAAGGAAAGTGGAACGGGCGCGTCCGGCGATCTGTCGATGCGCGAGAGACCGGGTATGCAGAGTGCGGCACGAACTGCAGGGCGCTTTGATTCGGGGGAACGATCATCGACAATACGCAAATATGAGGAAAGCTTGCCGACATACAGTACAGACAAAGGTGCAAAGTATGAGAGAAACGGGATCGGTGGCTCGGATTCCTTTATGAGAGCGCAGCGTGAGCTTGAAGACAGGGCGTATGAGAGGGCTGTGATATCAGAGGAGCTGCTTCGCAACAGGGAAGAGGCTGACGATATTAACTGCGATGATACGCTGCTCGCGGATAGCCGCTGCGAGGAATGTGACATGCGCGATGAGTGTGAAAATGCAAATGATAAATGCGGCGATAAGCCGTCGTCAAACGTACTTCAATCACTCGGAGATCTGTTTAACAGTGATGTCGGGCGCGAGGATATGCTGCTGTGCGCGCTTCTGCTGCTGTTACTTACCGAAAGCCACGAGGACTGCGGTGACATTGTGATGATACTCGCACTGCTGCTTGCACTTCGCTGATCGCCGCTATCTCGGTATTATCAGGCACATTGCCTCGTCGAGATATCCGGCAAAGCCTTCAAACTGATCCGCAGAGCGGACATTGACGGGTTTTGAATCGGCGGGCACATGAATGGATACGGTCAGGCTGTCGTCTGAGGTGCTGCCGGAGGCTGTGATGCGGCATCCGGCATTTGCGGCGAGATAATCACACATGATAAGTTGCATCGTGCAGGACGGAATGATGTCGCGCAGAGCGGACAATTCGCTGCTGCGTACGAAATTCAGCGGAAAGCGCGTTTGTTTGGTGCTCAGCCGGACTATCGTGCAGGTGCCGTCATTCAGAAAGCCTATGCTTATTTTCTGGTCAAACGTCACGTCGTTCATGACAAACAGCGCGGCAACCATAAGTTTTACAAAAATGTCAAGCGGAGCCACTGTGACAAAGCACGTGTTTGGCGGATGCTTCACTTCGTTGAAACTGAAGGAGCAGTCGATAGAGATAACATTTTCACAAACGTCCCTGATTATGCGGTGCACCGCCTCTTTGACATCAAAGCGTTTGGAGGTGCTGCCTGTTTCATCCCCGGATATGAGCGAGGAAAAGGCGATCTGCTGGGCTTGAAGCTTTGAATCGGTGCTGACGGGGCGTCGGTTTATCTCGCTGATGACCGCGGCGGTGTTAGCGGACATGATCTTTTTAAGATGAAGATAGTCAAAATTCGACCTGAACAGATACAGAACGATAAGCTCGTGTCCGAACAAGTCGAGCTTTTTTACGAGTGCGCATGCAAAGCCGTGAAAAGAGTTTAGACGCACAAGCAGATGATCCGGAGCGCCGGATTCGTTTATTTCCATTGCTATGATGCTGAGGTTGTCGGCATCGTCAATGTATGATTTCATATATGTGTTGATGTCGCCCTTCAGGTAAAACTTAGCTGATTCGTTTGCATAGATCATGAGCAGATCTTTCCGGCAGACTATGGTAGGAATGTCGGAGGTGATGTCTTCAAAATCACCGAGCATTTCGGTAATCAGAGCCTCGCGGCTGGCGTTTCGGTAAAAATCGTACGGGTCGGATCTTTCACCAGTTTGGCGGGGATTTTCATTCATAATAATGTCTCCTGAAATAGTTTAGCCTTCCGCGCTACCGTCAATAAAAGCGCGGAGAATTAAAAGCTGGCGTTCCACCGACTGCACTGACGGGCCGCCGATAACGCGGCGTTCGTTGACGCAGGTTACCGGAGCGATGGCAGTGTACACACTGTTGTCAAACAGCGGGGAGAACTCGCGTAACTTGTCAAGCGGGACTTCCTCAAGGCGGATATTTTCACCGACGCAGTACGCTACAAGCCGTCCGCTTATCTTGTATGCGTCACGGAATGCAGTACCGCGCTTCGTGAGATAATCGGCAAGATCGGTCGCATTCATGAAGCCGACCTGAGCCGATGAGCGCATTTTGTCAGCTTTGACAGTCGCCGTTGCGAGCATCTTTGCGAAGAGTTCAAGGCATATCTTCGTATTGTCGATTGAATCAAAGATTGCTTCCTTGTCTTCCTGCATATCCTTGTTGTAGGCGAGAGGGAGTCCCTTCATCATCGTGAGGAGTGCTGACAAATTGCCGAATACCCGTCCCGACTTGCCGCGGACAAGCTCCGCTATGTCGGGATTTTTCTTTTGCGGCATGATTGAAGAGCCGGTGGAGTACGCGTCGTCAAGCTCGATGAACGAAAATTCGCTCGTGGACCACATTATCATCTCCTCGGAGAAGCGGCTGAGATGCATCATGATAAGTGACAGTACCGACGCGGCTTCGATGACGAAATCGCGATCTGACACTCCGTCGAGGCTGTTTTCGGTGATCGCAGAGAATCCCAGCAGGGAAGCGGTAAGCTCGCGGTCTATGGGGTATGTGGTCGACGCAAGCGCACCTGAGCCGAGCGGCATCACGTCGGTGTGAGCGTATACTTCATCGAGACGGCGTGCATCGCGCATGAACATCTGAGCGTACGCAAGCAGATGATGCGCGAAGGTTACGGGCTGAGCATGCTGCATATGCGTGTAGCCGGGCATGATGGTCTGCTTGTTGTCAGCCGCTTTGTCGTATATGACCGACAGAAGACCGGTGACAAGACGGCGCACCTCGCATAGCTCGTCCATCATGTACATACGGATGTCGAGCGCGACCTGATCGTTGCGGCTGCGTGCGGTGTGAAGCCGTTTACCGGTTTCGCCGAGACGCTCGGTCAGCACCGTTTCGACAAACATATGTATGTCCTCGGCATCGTAGTCGATCGGCAGCTTGCCGCTTTCGATGTCGGCCGAAATATTTTTCAGTTCTGCGACGATTTTGTCCGATTCGCTCTGCTCGATTATCCCGCATCTGCCGAGCATTGTCGCATGGGCTATCGAGCCGCGTATATCCTGCCTGAACATACGGCAGTCAAACGGGATGGACGAATTGAAATCGTTGAGCCTTGAGTCGGCGGCCTTTGAGAACCGCGCGTCCCACATCATTTTTTTCATATATTAATCCTTTCAGGAAAGGTGGAAAGCCGGAAAACCGGGATTTGACAAGATGAAGATTATATAAAATTATAACTTCATCCGGTAAACAGTATCCGCCCTGCTTATTATATTATAAGTGAAAAAACCATTAATGCCAATATAAATATTGCAGCCAGAACAGATACTATCGCAATTACTTTATTTGCTCTCCATTGCAGAACGGCTTGAGAAAACATAATAATTACTATCAATGATTCGGCTATATATGAGGGCTTATTCTCTCCTACGCCTGTATGCAGCATTCTGAATACAATCACACATACAGAGCCTGACAACCCCAAAACCAATGCGATTTTTTCTGATAGGTTCATTTCATTCCATGTAAGCTTAATCTTGTTCATAAGTCCCTCCTCCTATCAACTCTGAATTGATTACTCTGTCACACTCAATTGTATTTTACCGGACTCAAGTACAATATCACCGATCTTTTCCTGCGCCTGTAAGTTTATATCAACAAAAGATTCCCAATCAACCGATGCAGCATATAGCGACAAAGTATTGTTATCTCTCACCAGCACCATATCACTGTCATAATGCGAGTATCCGAATGAGACAATCTTGCCGCTCTTCGAATCGAAATATCCCGTGAGCGACCGATGTACACCCGAACCCCATGAATATGTGAAGTATAATTCCGCATTGCCGTCCTTATTCATATCGGCGACGGCGAAGGAAGTGACCCCGAGTCCGCCGAACCATTCGCAAAGAGGATATATATTATTACCGTACAAAAGATAGCCTGCACAGCTTTTGTCAAACTTGAAAACGCTGAAGCCGTACTCATCCGTTATGCTTTGCGGCGTGACATTGAAGCAGACGTCGTTTTCGTATCCGGAATTGACCTCGCCGAGGATGCCGAGAAAATTGTCTACGCCATCCGACGACGGAGAGAGAGCGAAGGTAGTAATACCGTCGGTTTTACTCTGCCGAGCGGCTGTTACCGCGTTGCCCTTGGTACTCTGCGAGGCAGTCGTCGACGCACCTCCTTCAGGAGAGGGAGTACTCTTACAACCGCATAAGCTAATAAGCAACGTAAGAAAGATAGTGATGGATATAATTTTTCTGTTCATGATTCACCCTCACTTTTTCATTTTGTCCCCGCGCAGAATCATAGTCAACGACATTTACGTGTCCCATTGCTTTATTCCGTTATCATATGTTCTATTCGCTGTCATTATGTAGATTTTGCTCATTTTGTTCGTTTATCCTTAAATAAACAAACCCACATAAATTGTAATCCTTGAATTGTATTTGGAATATTATTGCAGTATCTTCTAATTTCTATAACATCAAAATAAGGACTAAATAGTTCAATAAGCCTCTCTTTTGTAAAGGCTATTCCTGCATTAAGTTTTGATTATAATATTCCCAGTCATTGATTTCATCTGCACAGTTTTCACCCCATGCAAAACAAGTTAATCCAAAATATCCACTTGGTTTTAGAACATTTTGAAGCAATTCAATATAAGAAAGTCGTCTGTGAGGTGCTAAATGATGTAGCATCCCTGAATCATAAACAAAATCATATTTACCTTCAATGTTAGTTTTAAAAACATCTTGACAAAGAAAAACAACATCAACTTTAGAATCTTGCATTGTTTTTCTTGCATTTTCAATTGCTACGGATGAAATGTCGTATGCTTTTACTGAGATTCCTTGTTGTGCCATATAAATTGCATTTCTACCTTCGCCACAACCAAGTTCAATTGCTGATTTGATCGACTTTTCTTTATTCAAAAACTTTACTAAATTTTCATCAGGCATTGTATTTTGAATAATAAATGGTGCTTGGAATTTTCTCTCACTATAAAATTCATCCCAACCTACTCTTGCAACCTTATCATCTAAAAAATCCATTAAGTCATTAATATTGTTAATAAATGGTTTCATTATTCACCTCACATTATATAAATAATTTCGCCAAGGCAAATTCAGATTAATATCTATAGATCACCGCCCGAATTATGTGCCAAAAGGAACGGCACAGCACGCCGTTCCTTTTATAATATCGAGTTTCAATATTTATCCGTGCCGAGCAGCTTTGCGCGTACCTTTATCGGCAGACCGAACAGGTTGATGAAGCCCTTTGAATCATACTGATCGTATACATCGTCCTCGCCGAATGTCGCGATATCCTCACTGTAGAGCGAATAGGGAGATGTGACCGACGCGGGCGTGATGTTGCCCTTGTACAGCTTAATCTTCACGTCGCCTGTGACTGTCTCCTGTGTTTTGTCGACGAAAGCCGACAGCGCCTCACGGCAGGGCGTGAACCACTGACCGAAGTAAACGAGATCCGCGAATTTGCCCGCGAGCATCTGCTTGAGATGCGTGGTCTCACGGTCAAGCGTGATTGTCTCGAGCATTTCGTGAGCGGCATAGAGGATGGTCCCGCCGGGAGTCTCGTATACGCCGCGGCTCTTCATGCCCACCAGACGGTTCTCGACGATGTCGATGATGCCGATGCCGTTCTCGCCGCCGAGCTTGTTAAGCTTCTCGACAAGCTCGACCGCGCCTGTCTTTACGCCGTCGATCGCGACGGGAACGCCTTTGTCAAATGAAATTGTGAGGTATGTTGGCTTGTCGGGCGCTTTTTCGGGAGTAACGCCCATCTCGAGTATCTTGTCGTAATCCGGTTCATTTGCGGGGTTTTCAAGATCAAGTCCTTCATGGGACAGATGCCAGATGTTCTTATCCTTTGAATAATTCGTCTCGCGGTTGACGGGAATCGGAATGTTCTTTGCTATCGCGTAGTCGATTTCGTCGTCACGCGACTTAAGCTCCCATGTGCGCCACGGTGCGATTATCTCCATATCGGGAGCGAACGCTTTGATCGCGAGCTCGAAACGCACCTGATCGTTTCCCTTGCCGGTACATCCGTGAGCGATTGCATCAGCTCCTTCGGCAAGTGCGATCTCGACGATACGCTTCGCGATTATCGGACGAGCGAACGCAGTTCCGAGCAGATAAGTGTTCTCATACTTCGCGCCCGCCTTGACGGTCGGGAAGATGTAATCCTCGATGAATTCCTTTTGAAGATTTTCTATATAGAGCTTCGATGCGCCGGTCTTCTTTGCTTTTTCTTCGAGGCCGTCGACTTCCTTGCCCTGACCGACGTCGCCGGATACTGCGATCACCTCACATCCGGGGTAGTTGTCCTTGAGCCATGGAATGATGATTGATGTGTCAAGACCGCCGGAATAAGCCAGCACGATTTTTTTGATTTCATTTTTCATAATATACTCCTTTTGCCCCTCGGGGATTCGTTTGATTTATTATGCACCTATTATACTGCACGCCACTGATCTATTCAATAGGCACAATAGACAAACATAGTATAAAAATGCAATAAAGCGTTATAAATACTCACTTATTTTGCATAGAGTTACTGAATATACATATTCAGATTCGCGCTACTCCGGACGCTCTCGCGGCATCGGCTACGGCGGCGGCACAGACCGCGGCGACACGCTTGTCAAGCGGTGAGGGAAGTATGACACCATTCGCAAGCTCATCTTCGGTCACAAGTGATGCAATCGCCTCTGCGGCGGCGATCTTCATGGCCTCATTGATCTCCGACGCACGGCAGTCAAGCGCACCGCGGAATATGCCGGGGAAGGCGAGCAGGTTGTTAATCTGATTGGGGAAATCGCTTCTTCCCGAGCCGACTACAGCCGCACCCGCAGCGATCGCTTCATCCGGCATGATCTCGGGAACGGGATTAGCAAGCGCGAATATTATTGGATTATTATTCATTGATCTTACCATCTCACCGTTTAGAAGCCCGGGCTTCGATACACCGATGAACACGTCCGCATCGCGGATAACCTCGGCAAGTGTACCTGTCGAGCCCATCGGGTTGAACTCCTCGGCGAGACGGCGGTGATTGTCGTTCTTGTACTCCGTACCGCGGCATATCGCACCGCGGCTTGCAACGAAAATAATATTTTTCGCACCGTAGGATTTAAGGAGAAGTCCTATCGCCGTACCTGCCGCACCTGCGCCGTTGATGACGATTTTACACTCACCGAGCGTGCGGTTTGTAAGCTTCAGGGCATTTTTCAGTGCCGCCGAAACGACTACCGCAGTGCCGTGCTGATCGTCGTGGAACACGGGTATATCGCATATTTTCTTGAGCTTTTGCTCGATTTCAAAGCATCGCGGAGCTGAAATATCCTCAAGGTTTATCCCGCCGAAGCTCCCCTGAAGAAGCGCGACCGTGCGCACGAATTCATCGACGTCCTTAGTCCCGACACACAGCGGGAACGCGTCAACATCGGCGAATTCCTTAAAGAGAAGGCACTTGCCCTCCATCACAGGCATTCCCGCTACAGGTCCGATGTCGCCGAGTCCGAGCACCGCGCTTCCGTCGGTGATGACCGCGACAAGATTGTGGCGGCGAGTCAGTTCATATGAGAGCGACTCATCCTTCTGAATCGCAAGACAGGGAGCCGCGACCCCCGGAGTATATGCGACCGATAAATCATCGCATGTCGCGGCGGGAGCAGTGACGATGACGCTGATTTTGCCCGCCCATTTACGGTGACAATCCATTGATTTTTCGTTTATATCCATGTTTCCCCCATAAATATCACTTTTTTAACATTATAGCATTATATCAGCGACAATATCAAGCATTTCGGCGTTTATTTACAAATATATCTCAGCACCCGGTGCGATTATTATACATGGGATATGTTTTCGCGATCGACGCGACAAACACTTCTTCTGCACCTGCATCCTTCAGAAGTACCGTACATACACTGACCGTCGCACCGGACGTGACGACATCGTCTATGAGTATGAAGCGCCTGCCTCTCACCGCGGCGGATTTTCTGAGACTGTAGGATGTGCGCGCATTCTCCATGCGTCCGGCTGCATCAAGTTGCTTTTGAATCACATTGCCGCACCGCCTGAACACTTTGTCATACTTTGCGCCAGTCAGCCGTGCGACCGACTTTGCAAGTACGGCACACTGATCGAAGCCGTACCTGGCGGCGGCGCTTTTCGCACGCGGCGGGAATACTATTGTGAAGCCGTGTATGTCAATACCCGATAACGCAAATCTGCGCGACAGTACCGACGCAAGCTCACGTGCAAAAAAGTCTGACGATACGCGCTCACAGTTCTGCTTGAAGGAGAAAATCAGCCGTCTTGTGAGCTGCGGGTAAAGCGGTGAATTGTAAAAAACGAGCGATAAAACGGGAAGTGAGCCGCAGGGACATTCCAAAGCGCATTTACCGCAAAAAGGGCAGAGGATATCTTTCTCCTCTGCCCATTTGTCAAGACATGCGCAACAAAGCGCGGCACGATGGTAAAGCTCCGCACCGCAGCTCTGACATTGATTTATAAAAAGTGTATCAAAAAGTCTGGCAAGACAGCGTGACAGCGAAGCCATAAGTGTGTTAATTAATAATAGTAGCGAGCGAAGTTCGAGCCTCTGGAGAATTCACGTGAAATCTCGTGGAAAAGGCTTGAAAATACAGTTAAAGCAAGTACAAGCATAACTATATAGATGCCGATGGCGATAAGCGCCCAGATGAAGTTCGCACGGACCCGGGTCTTCACTGAATATGACGTTTTGCTGCTGAAAGCGATGACGAGGTATATTACAAGTGCCGCAATACTGCCGAGCAACGGGATCAAATTCAGAAATCCTATGCAGTCAAGTGCCATCCAGTCGCCGAGCTTGACAGCCGCAGCCGTACCGTTCTTTCTCGCAAGCTTATTTTCCGAAAACATGCCGCTTTCGTCAATATAATACGGTGTCTGACCGTACTGCGCCTGACCGTATTGTGTCTGACCGTACTGACCCTGAGTGTACTGCTCCTGCTGAGCCGCACCGCCGGACTGCTGATTCTGCTTGGATGCGTCGCCGAATGTCTGCCCCTGCTGTCCGTCGCCGGAAAGGTTATTGAGGTTGTCGTTATTCATAATCGCTCTCCTATGTAAAAATTATATTGGTTTGCGTGTATTTCCAAGCTTATAATAATGCAAATAAAAACGGTTGTCAAGAGCGTTTGACTATTTTTTATGGAACGAATGGAAATAATTATCCAAAAGCCGAAATATTGCCCCCCGAGCCTTGCCAAACGCAAATGAATATGTTATAATGTATATTATTTAAATAGAGCGGCAAGCGTGAAGCCGCGATGATGACAAATACTCAGTGAGGTGTCGATATGGGGGAAAGTCGTATTACTGGATTTTTTGACAGCATATTGAATACCGTTTTAAGCATGACAGTCGTCGATGTACTTGACATTGTGTGCGTGACGGTTATATTTTACTTTGTTTACAAATTCGTCCGTGAAAGACGTGCGGGCAAGCTTGCGACGGGACTTTTGTTCGTTATTGCATTCCTGTTTGTCAGCTCGCTTATCAACATGCCTGCGACACAGCTCATCTTCAAGGATATCTTTCAGGTCGGACTTATTTCGCTCGTCATCCTCTTTCAGCCCGAGCTTCGTTCGGCACTTGAAAAGGTCGGAGGACAGCCGATAAAGAGCATCAGGAACATCGGCGAGCAGAAGAACGCCGATGAAATGGAGAAGACGATAGGCGAGGTGTGCGCGGCATGCGGTGACCTTTCCGCATCAAAGACGGGTGCACTGATAGTGTTTGAGCGCACGACCAGACTTAAAGACCTCATGCTTACGGGAACGATAATCAATGCCGACGCGACACGTTATTTAATCAAAAATATATTTTTCAACAAGGCTCCACTCCACGACGGTGCGCTCATCCTTCGTGAGGGCAGACTGTACGCGGCGGGCTGTATACTTCCACTGTCGTCAAATCAGGAGATATTCAAAGATCTCGGAACACGTCACCGTGCGGCAATAGGCATGAGCGAGAACAGCGATGCGATAATCGTAGTCGTATCGGAGGAAACCGGCGTGATATCGGTTGCGTATGACGGAAAGCTCTCACGCGGCTACAGCGCGGACAGCCTCTGCAAACGGCTTCGCGGCATACTACTCACGTCGTCAGCTGTAAAGAAGAAACGCCGCAGCATGCGGGACAAGAACGCGGCGGACGCCGTAATATCCAAAGGTAAGGATACGGAAAATGGCATGCAGACTGATGGAAACGGAGGTAACACGGCAGATGGCGGAAAAGAAAACCAATAAAACGATTCTGGATGTGACGGAAAGTACGGAAACCGCCGGACAGAAGCAGATCAGGACAAGGAAGTCACGCGCGATAAGCACGGTGGCTAAAATCCTCTGCCTGATCGCGGCGTTCTCCATATGGCTTTACGCGAAGCAGGCTTATATCGAAACCTCAGGCGGCAGTGACAGATATGATGTCACCGTCGTGACAGTCCCTGTCAAGCTGCTCGGCACGTCTGAGCTTGAGAGCGGGCGCGGGCTGTATATCAGCTCCGGCTACAGCAACACCGTTGACATTTCACTCAAGGGCGAGAAGCAGGCATTACTGTATATCACAACGGACGACATTACTGCAACGGCGGATGTAAGCCGTATAACGGAGACCGGCTCATACAATATCGGAGTCGACGTGTCTATATCGGATACTCTCGGAGTAAAGATGGTTAACGAAAGTGCGTTGACGATCCCGGTTGAAGCGGATGTTAAGGGAAGCGTCACGCTCAACCTGTCGGTAGATCCCATTTATACAAAGCCGACATCATACGAGATCGACTTTATCCCCGACAAAACCACCGTGGCGGTCACAGGCCCCCGCGCAACACTGTCACAGATAGCATTGGCGACCGTGAGACTGAATATCGGTACTGTCACAACATCACTTGTGGCCACAGGCGAAGTGAAACTGTATGACGCATCGGGAAATGAAATAATCAATCCGTACCTTGACCTTGAGTACAACACCGTACAGGTAAATATTCCCGTGTTTATTGTCAAGGAGATAACCCTTGCCGCGTCGTATAAGTATGGATATTATAACAAGGATAACGTGAGCATCACGATAAAACCGCCGACGGCAATGATAAAAGGTGACCCCAAGATACTTGAAAACATTGATACGCTGAGCGCCGTCGTCATTGACGAGAAAACCATAATGTCGAATACTACGAAAAAAGAAACGATAATGCTTCCAGATGGACTTGCAGTAGTCGGCGAAACGCAGACCGTTACTGTCGGCATCACGCATATCGGTACAATTACAAGACAGTTCAAGGTAACGGGAATCACTACGAGCGGCGGCAACTCGTTGTATAACTATGAGATACTCACATCACAGCTCACCGTGACGCTGCGCGGAACACCTGCACAGCTTGAGGCGATAACCGATGACAGTATCATTGCAAAGGCCGACCTTTCGGCACTTACGCAGGGAACAGAGGGACTCAGCGAGGTGCCAGTGAAGATCAGCATCACGTCGGATGACAGCGGAAGCGTGTATGAGGTAGGCCAATACTTCGTACAGTGCAATATAACACCAAAGCAGTGAACGGAGCGGGAATGAAGCTTGAAAAAACGGTAATATCGGATATCAAAGTGCCGGCGGGGCAAAGCGACGCCGAAGTTTTTAACAAAGCGAAGCGGCAGCTGAAGTCGTGCGGTGCAGTCGGTCATATTCAGAATCTGCGCATCCATAAAAAGTCGGTGGACGCGAGGGATAAAAGAAATATCAACATCGTCTGCTCCGTGTTCTGTGATGCGGAGATACGCGACGCGGCGAATCTTCCGGCAAATATAAAGATACGCGCCGACGAGACGGTCAGCTTTCCCGAAGTGAGGGTAAAACCTGACGCCGCACCGGTGATTATCGGCTTCGGGCCTGCGGGAATGTTCGCGGGACTTGTGCTTGCAAGAGCGGGACTTGAGCCGGTGATATATGAGCGCGGCGGAAGTATAGCCGAGCGTGAAAGCGCGGTTGCGGAGTTTGCCTGCCGCGGTATACTGAATGAGGAATGTAATATACAGTTCGGCGCGGGCGGTGCGGGTACGTTTTCCGACGGAAAGCTGACGACACGTATCGGAGACGGCAGATGTTCGTATGTGCTCGAGACGCTTCATGAGCACGGCGCACCTGACGATATACTGTGGAAAGCAAAGCCGCATATCGGCACGGATGTACTGAAAACCATAGTCGAATCGTTTGATAAGGAAATACGTCGGCTCGGCGGCGACATACGATATAATACGAAGGTCAGCGGCATATCGTACCGCACATTTGAGGCGGGCGGCATGACGCATCAGTATGAGACGCTTGTCGTCGCATCGGGACACAGCGCGCGCAATCTGTATACCGAACTTGCCGAGTCGGGCTTTCAGCTTACAGCGAAGCCGTTTTCGGCGGGAGTGCGCATAGAGCATCTTCAGTCGGATATCGACCGCGCGATGTATGGTGATGAGTCACTTGCAGAAATACTCGGTCACGCCGAATACGCACTCTCACTCAGACAGGGCGAGCGCGGTGTGTACACCTTCTGCATGTGCCCGGGTGGCGAGGTAGTCGCCGGTGCAAGCGAAGCGGTCGGCGTTGTTACCAACGGAATGAGCAGACGCGCGCGAGACGGCAAGAATGCGAATTCGGCGGTGGCGGTATCGGTGCTGCCGGATGACTTCGGCGGCACTGTCGGCGGCGCGATAGAATTTCAGCGACGCCTTGAGAGGGCGGCATATGCGGCGGGCGGCGGAACTTATGCCGCACCGATGCAGACTGTCGGCGACTTTCTTTCGGGAAAGTGCGGCACTGCGCCGTCTCGGATAATGCCGACATACATGGGCGGAAACGTCAGGACGGCTGAGCTTCACGATATACTTCCCGCGTTCATCGGAAGTATGCTTGAGCGCGGACTGCATGACTTCGGACGAAAGCTACGCGGTTTCGACACACCCGATGCGATTCTTACGGGACTTGAGACGCGCACCTCCGCACCTGTGCGGATCCTGCGCGACGAAACACTCTGCGCGCTGGGATTTGACGGAGTATATCCGTGCGGAGAGGGCGCGGGCTATGCCGGTGGAATAATATCGGCCGCGGTCGACGGTATACGGATCGCAGAGGCGATACTTGAAAGGTATTCAAAATAAGGGCGGCAAATTCATTAAACGGAGATGTTTGTATGCGGCAGCGTGCGGTAGTTATAAATACATCGGATGACGGTACAGCCGAGATTGAAGTTACAAGATCGTCGATGTGCTCGGGCTGTCATAAGGCAGGGTGCGACGGCGGCTGCCATGTGACGGGACTTTTCGGCGACAATAAGAAGATGAAGGCGCGCGCACTCAATACGCTCAAAGTGCAGACCGGCGATATGGTCGAGGTTGAGAGCCGCGATTCCGTGGTACTCTTGTCAGCGTTTCTTGTATTCATAATGCCAATAATTATGGCGGGGCTCGGCTACTTCACAGCGTCGCTCCTGACTGAGACGGCAGCCGTGCGGATAATCGCCATGTGCGCATCGTTCGCACTGAGCTTTGTAATGATACTAATCGTCGAGAAGATTAGGAAAGCGGCAGTGCCGGACATTGAAATCGTGAAAATAATTGAGAAGGAATAATAAAGCGGGATTTATCCCGCAGGTAAGCTGATGCAAAAGGTAAATAATGAATGGCAGGTGCGAGTCTGTGCCGCAGACATCCGCGATAGTGAGATGGCACGGATACTTTCGGACACGCTGTCAAAGACTCCCGTCACGGCACAACTACTTATAAACAGAGGCTGTGATACGGTGGAGTCGGCGAAGACTTTTCTTGACAAGGAAGCGGAAATGCTTCACGATCCGTTTCTGATGAAGGACATGGAGCGCGGCGCGAAGAAGATACTTGAGACGGTGAAAAGCGGCGGAAAAATCACAATCTACGGTGACTACGACGTCGACGGCGTTACCTCGGTCGCCTCGCTTTACATGTATCTTGCAGACCTCGGCGCGGATGTCGCATACTATATACCGAGCCGCACGGGTGAAGGCTACGGTATGAGTGAGGCGGCACTTCGCAAAATAGGCGACGACGGAACGAAGCTCATCATCACGGTTGACACGGGCATCACGGCGGCGGATGAGGCAAGGCTTGCAAATGAGCTCGGTATGGAGCTTATCGTATCCGATCATCATGAGTGTCACATGGAGCTGCCGGAAGCGTATGCCGTGATAAATCCGAAACAGAGCGACTGTGAGTATCCGTTCAAGGAGCTTGCGGGAGTCGGCGTGGTGTTCAAGCTGTTGTGCGCGATGGAGACGCTGCGCGAAGGTACAAAGCTCATCGATGCGGTAAGGCGCATTTCGGCGAAGTATATCGACCTTGTCGCACTTGGTACGGTGGCGGATGTCATGCCGCTTCGCGATGAGAACAGACTTATCGTGTGCCGCGGACTTCAGATGATGAACAGGTGCCCGCGTCCGGCACTCTCGGAGCTTCTAAGCGCTGCATCGGGTGATGACAAGCATCAGATGAAGCGCGCTGTCACATCGGGCTTCATCGGATACACCATCGCACCACGCATCAACGCCGCGGGACGTATCAGCAACGCGTCCATCGCGGTGGAACTGTTTTTATCGAAGGATAAAAAGACGGCGGCAGAGCTTGCAAAGAAGCTGTGCGAGATAAACAAGCAGCGCCAGCTTGAGGAAAATGAGATAATCGAGTCGGTATACGCGGCGATCGACGACAACCATGATTTCGAAGG
>CAZMRH010000018.1:1702-19079 GCA_964568705.1 uncultured Lachnospiraceae bacterium | reverse complement strand
TGTCGTCAGTATCTCCTCGATCACATGGCACACAAGATCGATACCCTTATGCGCGGCAAGGCGCGTCACCATGGCGACCGTCGGCGTGTCACTTTCCGTATCAAAGCCGCAGATGCGTTTCAGATCTCGTCTGCATTTTCGTTTACCTCTCATGTCGTCAGCACTGTAATTCGCCGCGATCGACGTATCGGTCGCAGGATTATAATACGCAGTGTCGATGCCGTTGACGATGCCGTGCAGCTTGGATGAAGTCGCCGAAAGGATATAGTGAAGACCGTGCGAATAGTACGGCATTTGTATTTCCGACGCGTACCGCTCGCTCACCGTCGTCACTTCATCCGCAAGAGTTACCGCCCCCTTTAAGAGGTTTATATCACCCATGTAGCCGACTGACGGAAAATCCCATTCTCCGAGTCCGAACACATCACAGAGTATCTCTCGGCCGTACACCCCCTGATATTCAATATTGTGTATGGTGAATACCGACCTTATCTGTGAGTACTCGTGAAAGCCGGAATATCTAAGCCTCAGGTAAATTACCGTCGTCGCGCACTGCCAGTCGTTCGCATGCAGTATATCGGGGAAAAAGCCGACAACGCGCATCAGCTCCATCACAGCCATGCCGAAATACGCGAAGCGCTCGCCGTCGTCGAAGCTGCCGTACATGCTCTCGCGCTTGAAGTAGTATTCGTTGTCGATGAAGTACCAGTGAACGCCGTCACGCTCACATTCGAATATCCCGCAGTAAAGCTTACGCCATGCAAGCTTTACTTCACACGTCCCGACGAAGCGAATCTCTTCCCCGAATTTCTCCCTCGCCGACGGATACAGCGGTATCACACCGCGCACATCATATTCGTCACCGTATTTTCGCTTCAGTGCCGCCGGAAGCGAACCCATCACATCACCGAGTCCGCCGGTAGCCGCAAACGGAAGCGCCTCCGATGCCGCAAACAGTATTTTCACTTTTTATTTCCTCCGCTCAGAGTATTTCGCCTTTCGCGATATAGTACGGTGCCCTCTCGCAGCCCGACAGCATAAGTCCGTCGCGGACGACCGCCTCCTTATCGCTTATCGCTGCCGTCACCGACGCGCCGCATCCGATGTACGTACCCTGCATTATCACCGAATCGCGCACGACAGCACCGCGTCCGATCTTCACACCGCGGAACAGTATGCAGTTTTCGACCTCGCCCTCAATCTCGCAGCCATCCGCCAGAAGCGAGTTCTTTACGCGTGACGATGATGTATATAAGGTCGGCGGCGAGTTCTTGACTCTTGTAAATATCGGGCGGCTGCGCACACCGAACAGTTCACCCCTCACTTTATCGCTCCGCAGTACCTCCATGCTGTGGCGGTAATAATTGGCGAAGGACGATACGGTTGCAAAATACTCATCGTAGCGGTAGATGCGGTAGTCGTCCATGCGCATGTTGCGTACGATCACGTCTTGCACGAGATTGCGGTATCCGAAGGATGCCGCCTCTGCGACGATACGCCTCGCGTACTCGGTTTTCATCACCCATATATTGAGTCCCGCATCACCCGCCGCCGTCACCCCTCTCGGAAATACGTTCACGCCGCATATACGTCCGTCCGCATCCGAACGGTAGATGATCGTCTCCTCATCCGTGCTGTCCTCGGGCATAACCGAGCGCACCGCCACCGTCATGTCCGCACCTGACGCGATATGTGCGTCTATCATTTTTAACAGATCAAGATTGGTTATCATGTCGCAGTCGGAGAGAACAAGATACTCCTCCTTTATCTTTGAGAGGATATTCCCAACTCCGCACAGCGCCTCAAGCCGCGTATTGTAGCCGTATCCCGTGCGGTTGTCGTATGCGGTGACAAACGGCGGCAGTATCTTCACCCCGCCGCTGTGACGCGCGAGATCCCATTCTTTACCGCTCCCGATATGATCCATAAGTGAATTATAGTTACTGTGCGTGAGTAGGCTGATGTTGTATATATTCGAGTTGACCATGTTCGATAGGGTAAAGTCAATTAGCCGGTAGCGGCATGCAAACGGGATCGAGGCCGCAGTCCTGAGCCTTGTAAGTTCCGGCACTCTGCGGTCGCGAACATTCGAAAACAGTATTCCCGCCGCCGTTATAGTACGCGCTTTCTCATTTCTATATTTTTCCGCGTTATCCGCGTCGTTTTTTACATCCGTCAATTTTGCTCGGTTCATTCCTCATTCCTCCAATACCGCTATCTCCGTAAAGAAGCGGCTGTCGACCATTTCGCCGCCGCGAAGGTCTGACTGCGGCGGCACCTCTATCCCGCTGCCGACAACGCATATCCCGCCGCCGTCAGCTTTACTACGTCCGACAGTAGAGCCTTGTCCTATCACAGTATTACTGTCGATTATACTGTAGTTCACTATAGTATCCTCTTCGACTAGAACATCGCTCATTATCACCGAATCGCGAACGACCGCACCGCGTCCGACAATGACACCGCCTGATAAAACACTGTTCTCGACCTTTCCGTATATTTCACAACCCTCCGTTATCAGCGAATTTACGATTTCGCCGCTCAGTCCCGCAAGATGCGGCGGCCGCGTCTGATTGCGCGAGTAGATGCACCATTCGGCGTCACGAAGCGACAGCCGTGGCGCGTCACCTAATAGATCCATATTCGCTTCCCACAGGCTGTCGATGGTGCCGACATCCTTCCAGTAGCCGTCGAACGGATACGCGTACATTTTACACTCACCCGCAAGCATAGCAGGAATCACATTTTTTCCGAAGTCCTTCGACGACGATGTATCACGGCTGTCGCGCTCAAGATACTCGCGCATGACCGAGGTTTTGAAAACATATATCCCCATTGATGCTAAAGTGCTTTTCGGCTCATTGGGCTTTTCCTCAAATTCGAGAATGCGTCCGTCGTCCGCGCAGTTCATTATGCCGAATCGCGACGCTTCTTCAATCGGCACATTAAGCACTGCTATCGTACAGTCTGCGTCCTTTTTTTTGTGGTACGCTATCATCCCCGAATAGTCCATCTTGTAGACGTGATCGCCGGACAGCACAAGTACGTAGTCGGGGGCGTACATGTCTATGAAATTCATGTTCTGCCAGATCGCGTTCGCCGTACCGCAATACCAGTCGGAGCTTTTCTTGCCCTGATACGGCGGCAGTACCCGCACCCCGCCGAAGCTGCAGTCAAGATCCCATGGCTTGCCGCTTCCGATATATTCATTGAGGACAAGCGGCTGATACTGTGTCAGCACGCCGACCGTGTCGATACCCGAGTTTGCACAGTTCGACAGAGGAAAGTCTATTAACCGGTACTTTCCGCCGAACGTCACCGCAGGTTTCGCAGTTTTATCCGTCAGCATGTACAGCCTGCTTCCCTGACCTCCGGCAAGCAGCATCGCCACACATTCCTTTTTTTGTTTCATCAGTTCACCGACTTTCAGTATTTATCTCCTTCGGCGGCGTCCGCATTCACGCCACCGCCTGCACTTCTCACCCGCTTCAGTATCAGCGCACCGTATGGCGGAAGCGTCAGTCTTATAACCGCCGCCGAGTCCGACTTACCGCTACCGTTCCACTTCTCCGCGATAGTCTTGTATGTGATGCCGACAGCTTTGTTCGTCCCGCCGAATCGGTGTTCGTCGCTGTCAAGTACGGTTTTATAGAATCCCGCGCTTTTCATCCTGACAGGGTAATTCTCACGCAGCACAGGAGAGAAATTTACTATCACATGAAGCTGACCGCGGTGATTCGATTTTCTTGTGTATGCCACCACGTTATCCTCGCGTCGGCTTACCTCAAGCCACACAAATCCGTCCCAGCTGTCATCAGCCTCCCACAACGCGGGCGAATTGAGATACAGATGATTGAGTACCTTCACATACCGCTGCATCTCCGTATGGCGAGGATAGCTGAGCATGAACCACTCAAGCGATGCGGCATAATCCCATTCGCGGAACTGTGCGAATTCCGTACCCATGAATAAAAGCTTTTTGCCGGGCATGGTCATCATAAAAGTGAGAAACGCACGCATCCCCGCGAATTTTTCATTGTATTCGCCGTACATCTTGTTGACGAGCGACTTCTTGCCGTGTACTACCTCATCATGCGACACGGGCAGGATGAAATTCTCTCTGTATGCGTACATTATCGGGAACGTCAGCTTGTCGTGCATATACTGCCGCCATATCGGGTCGGTGCGCACATACTCGAACATGTCGTTGGAGAATCCCATGTTCCATTTGAAGGAGAATCCCAGTCCGCCGTGACTTACCGGATGCGTCACGCCCTCACACGCAGTCGACTCCTCCGCGATCATCAGCACGTCGTCAAACTCGGCGAACACCGCAGTATTCAGTCTGCGGAAAAATGCCTCCGCCTCAAGATTGTGATTCTCGCCGTATTTGTTCGGTATCCACTCGCCGTCTCTTCTGTCATAGTCAAGATAAAGCATCGACGCGACCGCGTCAGCACGAAGTCCGTCGATATGGTATTCACGAAACCAGAACAGCGCGTTCGAGATGAGAAACGACTGCACCTCCTCACGCCCCACGTCGAAGCACCGCGTTCCCCAGCCCTTGTTCTCCATGCGGTCTGCTCCCTGGTATTCATACGTCGGATGACCGTCGAATTCATACAGTCCGTGCTCATCCTTCGGGAAGTGCGCCGGTACCCAGTCAAGCATCACGCCTATACCGTTTTTATGCATGATATCGACGAAATACTTGAAATCCTTAGGTGCGCCGAATCGCGAGGTCGGCGCGTAATACCCGCATATCTGATAGCCCCACGAAGCGTCATATGGATGCTCCATAACAGGCATCAGCTCTACATGAGTGTAGCCCATCTCGGTAAGATACGGCGCAAGGCGGTCGGCGATATCGCGGTAGTTCAGATAGTGCGCACCGTCCTCCGTCGGCTCATCATCACGCGTGTGCCAAGAACCCAAATGCATCTCGTATATGTTCATCGGCGATGGATAATAGTGACGTGCGCGTATGCCGCCGTATATCTTCCGATGCCGAGACTCCATCCACTCTGTGTCGTGCCATGTATACCCTGAGATATCCTTAATGACCGATGCCGTACCCGGCAGTTGTTCCCCAGCGAACGCATACGGGTCGGCCTTCATCACGCGGCGCGTCCCGCTCGTTACTTCATATTTATATCTGTCGCCATCGAGCGGACGCTCACTTTTGTGTTGCGCCTCCCATACGCCGCCGGGCGTTATCCGTTTCATCGGAATACCGCCCTCCCATGAGGTGAAATCGCCAAATACCGACACCGAATCGGCGCGCGGTGCCCATGTGCGAAAAACGTAGGTGAGCAAGCCGCTCTCCGCGTCCTGTGTCATGTGACAGCCGAGGTATTCGTATGCGTGGTAGTTCGTACCCTGATGAAACAGGTACGGCGCAAGGTCTCCTTCAAGTGTTAGGGTTGCCGTGCCGCCCGCATATTTTTCTCCCAATTATAACCACATCCTTTCGTTTTTCAGGTTTAGTATATGTAGATACTGCCATTTTATTTCGCCCCGTCTTCATTTCCGCGACGCAATTTCCGTATCAGCTTACGCAGTATGTCGGCAGGTACGACGCTCATCGCAATAAGAAACACAAGACACAGCTCATGTGCGCTCAGCGGTACGGTGCGAAACATCTCGCCGCCGAAGTATATGAGTGTGGTCTGCACGGTGGCAACGAGCGCAATAATAAATATGAAGGGTTTGTTTTTTGATAGATTCGCGAACAGGCGGAGCCGCGTCGTTCGCGCGTTAAAGCTGTTGAAGATACCGCAGAAGATGAACAGGGCGAAGAATACAGTCAGGTAATAAGTCTCTCCGCCGCGTGAGAACACCGTATGCATGAACGGTGACTTGAGAAACCATATGCACAGCGCAAGCGTAAACAGTCCCGTTATGAATATCTGACTGAGCATCGCGCCCGACAGTATCGGCTCACTTCGCGGTACGGGCTTCGACTTCATGTATCTTGCAAGAGGCGCTTCCCCCGCGAACGCAAGTCCGCCGAGTGTGTCCATGATTATGTTCACCCACAGCATCTGAATCACCGTTACCGGATGTTCGATTCCGATAAACGGCCCGATGAGCGACACCCCCATCGCAGACAGGTTCATCGTGAGCTGGAAGACTATAAATTTGCGGATACTCTTGAATATCGTCCTGCCGAACAACACGCTTTTCGTAATCGACGCAAAGCTGTCGTCGGTGATGATTATGTCGCCTGCTTCCTTCGCGACCTCGGTTCCGCTGCCCATTGCGAAGCCCACATCCGCACCTCTCAGCGCCGGCGCGTCGTTTATGCCGTCACCGGTCATGCCGGTGACAAGACCCATCGACTGAGCGACGCGCACAAGCCGTATCTTATCCGACGGCAGCGCCCGTGCGACCACGCGGAGGTGCGGAAAGAGGTTTTTCAGCGCTTCATCGTCAATTGCCGAAAGTTTTTCTCCTGTCAGTATGACATCCTTTTTCGACGAGAGAATCCCCGTTTTTTCGGCAATTGCCTTTGCTGTAAGCTCATTGTCGCCTGTTATCATTATCACCTGTATTCCAGCTGTCCGACATTCCGCGACTGACTGGGGTACATCATTCCTTACGCGGTCGCCGACCGTCACCATTGCGACAAGCGTAAGCCCTCGTGCGACACCGTGTTTCAGCTCAGCGAATGTGTCCGCGTCGCCTGTCGCGCACGCGATGATACGGTTTCCCGCACTCGCTTCACGGTACCAGCGGTTCTCGATATCGGCGCGTGCGTCCGCCGACATATATACGGACGTGCCGTCGCCGGAAAGGTAATATTCGGCATGCGTCAAAATCTTCTCGGGTGCACCGCGCATCACGGTGAACATCTTACCGTCACACCTCACAAGCGCGGCAGCGTACTTATTATTTGAATCAAACGGAATTTTATCGACAACTGTCGATATATCTGTTTGTCGTCTCGGCAAAAAAGCGGCGAGCGCACGGTCTGTCGAGTTTCCGTGCCCGTTGTATAAGGCTCCGTCAGATATAGTCATTTGTCGAAGCAGCTCCGGACAACGCTTGAGCTGTACAGGTGGGGATAAGTCAAAATCACGGCTCCACACGTCCGTTACCGCCAGTTTTCCGCAGGTGAGTGTACCTGTTTTATCGGTAAAAAGTACTCCGACACCGCCCGCCGTCTCGATACCCACCATACGGCGCACCAGTACGCCGCTTTTCAGCATCCGCTTCATGTTCGACGAGAGCACCACCGTTATCATCATCGGAAGCCCCTCGGGAACGGCGACGACGATCACCGACACCGCGACTGTCACAGCGCTAATCACCTCCGACGCGACAAACCGTCCGTCGCACATTTTTGCCCGCGCCGCATCAAGCGACATACCGCTGTCAATGAAGAATACATTAAACAGATACGCCGCGGCGATGAGCAGTGCGAAGATGTAACCGAGCACGGAGATGCTTTTCGCAAGTCCGCCGAGTCGCTCCTTAAGGGGACTAGGACGGCTGTCCTCCTGAAGTCCCGACGCGACTCCCCCTATAAGCGTATCGTCACCGACTCTGAGTACCGCAAAGCTGCCCTCTCCCGAGATCACCGATGTACCGCGGAAAAGCTGTGATGCGTCCGATGCCGACCATGAAATTTTTGACGTGTTAAAGCTGCCTGATGATGTATTTTTGATAAATACCTCATCAGGTCTCTTCTTCATCTCCGCACTTTCACCCGTCAGCGCCGCCTGTGAGCAAGATACCGCGCCGCCCGTCATCACTCCGTCCGCCGGAATTATATCCCCCGCCGCGACTGAAACGACGTCGCCAACGACGATATCCTCCGGCGGAACGTCTGTCAGAGTACCGTCACGCAGCACGCGGTACAGAGTTCCGCCCTCATCCCTGCACAGCTTATCGAACGCGAGCTGACTGCCGTATTCGGACACGGTCGATACGAATGTGGCAATCAGTATCGCGACGGCAATTCCGCCGGTCTCAAGCCAGTTTATATCGCGCATCATAAAGGCGACGTTGATGACCAGTGCGCCGAGTAGTATACGGATTATGGGATCGTTGAAATTTGTAAAAAACTGCGCGATAAAGCCGCGCCGCTTCTTTTCGCTCAGCTTGTTTTCACCGTGATTCGAGCGTGCGGCTGCGACCTGATCCGCGCTCAACCCGCGTATCAGGTCAATTCTGACTATGCGCGGTACTGTTTCCTCATTTTTTACCGTATCAGGGCGTTGCGGAGCACTGACCGCGTCACGGTTTACCCTGCCGTAACCAACGTAACGGATATCTATATTTATCACTCCCCCAAAGGACATTTATTCCTCAATAAATATATTCGCAGGGCGTGCGTATTATTATCAGGCATAAAAAAAGCACGGCAAAGTTCGACGAGGACTTCCCGCGCACAAATGTAAAATGCGGCGTACCCCGATTGAGGTACGCCGCCGTTCATTGGCTTATCAGCCGCCGCAGCCGCAGCAGCAGAAGAGGATGAGAAGAGCGATGATAATAAGCCAGACAACTTCGTTGTCAAAAAGATTGCAAAGACAGTTCATATCGTAAATGTCTGTTAGACAGACGTCCTTTCATCATTTTAATGGTTCTTCAGAACTCCGTCTCCGGCGTTCTGTTAATATCTTATGATGAAGGCGGGTTTTGTGTTACTGACTTATTCAAGGAATAAATCGTCGCATGTCAAAAACGCGTGTGCGCTCAGCGTGCTGTCAGTCGGGACGCGCCTCATCGCACCGCACTTCTTGCAAAGCACCAGCACATGATCGTCCTCAATCTCGACGTGATAGTCGCCGCCATTTTCGCAGTAGCAGTGGATATGCCCCTCATTCTGCAAATCCTGTATAACGAAGGTCACGATGTCGAGCACCTGCGGATCGGTCAGCTTCTCCTTACCCGCATTTGAAAGTTGCTCGATAGACACATCCTCAAGCATCTTCTCAAGCTCACGCGTCGATGCGTCCATCGCCGACTTCACCTTCTCGCCCGTTCCCGTGAAGCATATGTCGATTCCCGAATAAGGACAACTGTAAGCGAAAAGCTCACGGCTGAAAAACATATCCGATGTAAGTGTGAATGTGTGCGGATTCGGACATAGAAAACACGGTACGGAGAAGGTCATTCTGCCGTCGCTCGCATAAGTGACCGTGAGTGCCGACTCGCCGCATGGACACTTCAGGCGGAACATATCACCGCCGAGCGAAAACGCGCCGACCATGCTCGTCACCGCCGCACCGCACGTGGGACATCTATACGAAACCGTTGTCTCTTTTTGCTTAAGTATCATCTTATATTCCTGCTTTTGATAAAATTTCCTGTATGGCTAAGTATACCCGCTGCGTGTGATAATAAACTACCTCTCGCAGCCTGACATTTTTCGTCTGAGTACGCTGACAAAGCCCTCATCCTTTACTCTGATAAGGTCTGCGGTCAGGTTCGAGCGGCGTATCTCGATTACGTCGCCCGCAAGTATCTCGGAGGCATCGCGGCTGTCCGTTGTAAGGTAGTGGCTGTTGCCGCGCGAGTTGAAATTTTTGATTGTGATGACGACTCCTCCGCTGTAGACCACGGGGCGGCCGCGGAGCATGAGAGGGCAGATAGGCGTCGTACAGATGCAGTCGAGCGCAGGGTCGAGTACAGGGCCTCCCGCCGACATCGAATACGCGGTCGAGCCTGTCGGTGTGGCAAACACGATTCCGTCGGCGCGGCATACGTCGGCAAGGATACCGTCGGCGTAAATTTCAAAGGTCATCAGATGCGGCACCGGACCGTTATTTATCACAACATCGTTGAGCGCGGGGAATTTCGTCGGAATTCTGTTTCCTCCGCGCACTATCGCCGCGTCAAGCATGATACGGCGGTCGACGCGGAACTGCCCGGCGATCACCTTGTCGATAAGTGAAGGTTCGTGTATTTCGATTTCCGCAAGATATCCGACGCTGCCGAAGTTTATGCCCGCGACCGGTATGCCGCTTCCGCTGCAGCGTCTGACCGCGTCGATCATCGAGCCGTCGCCGCCGAGGACGAATACACATTCGGCACCGTCAAGCAGCGTACTGTCACCGCGATATGACACATCGGGACTTGTTCCGAGCATCGCGCGTGTGTTTTCGGGTGCCGTGATCGTGCAGCCGTGCGACACAAAGCGTGCGATAAGCTCATCAAGAGTTGCACGGTCGATTCGCTTATGCGTGTTCGGTAAAAGAACTATATTTTTCATACACACCTCGATGAAATATCGGGATAGAGCGCTCCGCATACTGTGGTATGCGGGTCAGGCTTCGCCCGACACCTACCCGCTTTTCACGGAAAAGCGGGGGAAAAGGATGAGGGCGAAGTTCAGTTTAAACCTAACGATTTCAACAACACTTTGTTATAAATAATCCCTTTTAAAAAGTTTTTCGCCAGGCCTTTTTTCAAAAAGGCCGCGTACTCTCCCCCTCGATTGCCGCTTTTTTCGCAAGTGCGGCGCTGAGTCTTGCAAGGTCGAATTTCGGCTTGCGTTCAAAGGTAAAAAGACCGTTTTTTTCCTGCATCACGTCGGTAAGCTGAGTATAGCAGAAGCCGCATATGCCGGGATTATCGAGCAGCACGCCGCATATTTTCTCAAATCGGACGTAAAATTCTTCAGTATCGCGCGGAGCTTCACCGTAGCCCCACGCACCCTCGCTTGACGGGTTCTCCACAGCCTCGTCATGCGCCGACGCATCCCAGAACGTGCCGCCGAACTCCGACACAAAATACGGCATCTTTCCGTCATACTTTTCGTGATCGGGGTAGTTTACAAAGTATTCGCCGCTGCCTTCCGCGACAGACTTATACCGCTCGCGCATGGTGTCAGGATTCTGGTCGTAGTCGTGTACGTCGTAAATATCAGTAATGACGTGCGTGTAGCCGGACGTGTCTATCACAGGGCGCGACGGATCAAGCGTCTTCGTCAGACGGTACGTCTCGCCGATTATGTCCGTATCAGTCCCCGGTGCGCATTCGTTGAAAGGACACCATCCGATTATCGACGGACTGTTGAAGTCGCGCTCGATCTCCGCCATCCATTCCGGCATCACAGCGAGATAATTTTCTTTTTTGTACAGGTCAACACCCCAGCACGGGTATTCACCCCAAAGAAGATATCCCGCGCGGTCGGCGTGATAGATGAAGCGCGGCTCGAATATCTTCATGTGCATCCTCGCACCGTTGAAGCCCGCCGACATCGAGCGGATTATGTCATCTTTCAGTTCGCTGTCATGCTCCGGCGTGTAGATTCCGTCGGGAAAGTATCCCTGATCGAGTACCAGACGCTGAAACACGCTGCGTCCGTTTAGCATGAATTTGTTACCTTCGACCGTGACACTGCGCATACCGAAGTAGCACACGACCCGGTCTTCCCCCGCGGTAACCGTGAGGTCGTACAGGTTCGGCTCGCCAATGTCCCAGAGCTGTGGATTTTTCACCGGAAGCGTGACGTGAGCATAGTTTCCGCTCATATTTACGCTGCACCGCGACACCTCCGCTCCACCGTACAACACCGCTGCCGTCAGATTGCCGATTCTTTTACATCCGTCTAAATATATGTCGGCTTCGACCTTTTCACCCGCGACATCCGGTATGATGCGAACGTTTTTTACAAACGTCAAAGGCACGCGCTCAAACCACACTGTCTGCCATATTCCCGTACATCTCGTGTAAACACACCCATAGTTATTATATGCCGTACTCTGCTTTCCGGTCGGCTGATGAGGGCTTCGCGCGTCATCCTCCGCAGATACGGTGACGACGTTGTCGCTATCCTTAAGAAACCTCGTGATATCAAATGAAAACGGCACGTATCCGCCCTTGTGATTGCCGACAATCTGCTCGTTTATCCACACCTTCGTAAAGTAATCCACTGCTCCGAAGTGCAGTATCAATCGCTCGCACGCACTGTCAAAGCCCGCAGGTACGGCAAAGGTGCGCCTGTACCACACGCGAGCCATGAAATCGGTGAATTCGATGCCTGACAGTTTGGATTCAGGCGGGAACGGCACTGTGATTTCTTTTCTGAGAATTGCGTCGTTCTTCCACATTCCGCGTGTCTCGCCGCTGTTCGACAGATCAAGCTCGAACTGCCATTTACCGTTGAGATTCATCCATGAGGACTCGTCGCGCCGCATCATCGGACGCGGATATTCAGGTCTCGGTATGTTCATTATACCCCTCCTGTGATTTTAATAAATACGCGGAAATGCGGCCGCCTGCCGCCTTATGCTTCAATTATACCGCACCTCGTCCACCGTGTCAACCGCGATTTTCCGCAATTTCCCCTCGAAAAACCGCAATATTCGTCATCAGGTATATTGAATTTGTATTAAACATATAGTATAATTGAAGAAATACCGCAAAGGAGGTATGAAAAATGGGATTCTGGGAGTTTATCACTGCGAATCTCTGGGCATTCTGGCTCGTCGTCGCGGCGATGTTTCTCGTAATCGAGCTATCTACTACCGCGCTTGTTTCCGTTTGGTTTGTAGCGGGAGCGTGTGTGGCGGCGGGCGCATCCGTATTCATCGACAGCATTCCGCTCCAGATTATCATCTTCATGGCGTTCTCAGCCATATTTCTGCTTCTGTTCCGCAAGCTGTACAAGCAGAAAATGATTAAAAAAACCGACATCAGCGACATCGGTACCTCTACAGTCGGCCGCGTCGGAAGTGTGACTGAGACGGTGACGAAATTTGGCGGCAAGGTGCTTGTCGGCGACGTGTACTGGCATGCCGTCAGCGCATCGGAGGATATCGCCGTCGGAGAAAAGGTCGTCGTCACAAAGCTTGACGGCACGCTGCTCACAGTTGAAAAGGTCTGACACCGTTCTGCAAGAAAATAAATTTTAAAGGAGATAAATTATGGAATATGTACTTATTATCGTATGCGCGGTTCTCATTATCGCAATCATTGCCAACATCAAGATCGTTCCTCAGGCGAAGTCGTACGTAATCGAGCGTCTCGGCGCGTACCATGCGACATGGGGCACGGGCGTTCACTTCACAATCCCGATCATCGACAAGGTTGCAAAGCGCGTATCGCTCAAGGAGCATGTGGTCGACTTTCCGCCGCAGCCCGTTATCACCAAGGATAACGTAACCATGCAGATCGATACCGTAATCTTCTACCGCATCGTCGAACCGAAGCTATACACATACGGTGTCGAGCGTCCGATGATGGCTATCGAAAACCTTACCGCGACGACACTGCGTAACATCATAGGTGACCTTGAGCTTGACTCGACGCTCACCTCGCGTGACGTAATCAACTCAAAGATCACCTCAGTCCTTGATGATGCAACCGATCCGTGGGGCATTAAGATAAACCGCGTGGAGCTTAAGAACATCATGCCTCCCAGAGAAATACAGGATTCAATGGAAAAGCAGATGAAAGCTGAACGCGAACGCCGTGAGAAGATACTTCAGGCGGAGGGTGAAAAGAAGTCTGCGATTCTCGTTGCCGAAGGTGAAAAGGAATCGGTTATTCTCCGTGCAGAGGCTGAAAAGGAATCGGCGATACTCCGCGCCGAGGCTGTAAAGGAAGCAAAGATACGCGAAGCTGAAGGTGAATCGGAGGCTATAATCAAGATCCAGGAGGCGACCGCCAAAGGTATCGAGATGATAAACAGTGCCGCTCCGTCCGAATCGGTCATTAAAATAAAAGCGCTGGAAGCGTTTGCAAAATCCGCAGACGGCAAGGCGACAAAGATAATTATTCCGTCGGAGATTCAGGGGCTTGCCGGTCTTGCGTCGGGTATAGTCGAAGCCGCGAAGGATAAGTGCGACAAGTAATTAGGAAAATACAAAAATTTCGGCACCGTGCAGAAATGTACGGTGCCGATTACATTTTTATCGTTATTTCAGAATCCGAGCATCGCACGGAGTCCCGCTCCGGTAACACCGCGGTTGATGCGGACACGTGGCAGGGCGATGGTGCTGTAGCCCTTTGTCGAAATGGAATAATCCGTTGTATAGCCGAAGTCGAAATACCCCTCGGAGATACGCAGTACCGTGTTGTTATAGCGTCCCGCCGGATACGATACGGCAGTCACCGCTTTTCCGGTGAGCGAAGTGATTATCGTACAGCTGTGGTCGTACTGCCAGCGTATCTCAGTCTCCGACTGAGCCGCAAGCGACGCATGCGTTGCGGTATGACACTGGAAGCTGACGAGTCCGCTTGCCGACATCTCGCGTATCATATCGCTTGTGAGATAATTCGGCGTGTCGATGAGGTCGGACACGAGGAATATCGTAGCGACCGCACCCTTTGCCTTCAGTATCGGGAACATCTCCGTATAGTTGTCGATATAGCCGTCGTCGAAGGTCAGGATCACGCTTTTCGTATCGGTGTAGCGATAATCCTCGGCAAACAGATACTGATATCCGAGCGAGGAGAGCGTATCAAGATGCGCGGCAAAGTCGGTCGGACGTACGAAAAGGCTTGTAAGTGATGTGTACGGCGTTTCAAGAATGAGGTGGTACATGAGCACAACCGGAGCGTACCTGCCGTCAGCCGGCGGCGTGTACGGCTTCGGTGCATACGACTGCGGCGGATTCGTTTCGGGCGGGTTCGTCTCCGGCGGAACATATGTGCCGGACAGCACCTGCGTTATGATAATTTCACCCGGCTCAGTCTGATATGACGTTTCGTTATCCGCCTCCGTCAAGGCTTCGGTGACGACGGTCGTCTCGGGCTCGGTCGTCTCGGCTTCCGTCTGCGGTGTGGTCACGGCTTCCGTTGCGGCATCGGTAGTTTCGGTAGAAGTGTCGGGAGTGGAGGTGTCGGACGGCACACTGTTCTTCGCCACGACAGTACAGCCGCACAGCGCCGACGAAAGTATCAACAGCACCGCGATAAATACCGCAATCCCGCGCCTTTGTGACATATTCTCACCCCCAATAACTTTATCTGACACTATTTTACATAGTATTGCGCCGAATGTCAAGAAACGACGCCGAATGTATTGTTAATTTTTAAAAACCGCCTGTGTGTCATCCGACGAAAACCCTTGACAAATTATGCAGTGCATGGTAGAATAATATGTATGTTAATTTTCCGGACTTGCCTCATTTCAATACGGTACAGTCTATGCAAACAATCCCCAAAGGAGATACTTATGTATAAAAAAGTCTCGACCGATCTGAATTTCGTGGATCGCGAACGTGAAACTCTCGATTTCTGGAATAAAAACGAGATATTTAAAAAGAGTATGGAGAACCGTGCAGGCGGACGTAATTACACCTTTTATGACGGCCCTCCGACAGCTAACGGCAAGCCGCATATCGGTCATGTTCTGACGCGTGTAATCAAGGATATGATCCCGCGCTACCATGCGATGAAAGGCTGCGAAGTGCCGCGCAAGGCAGGCTGGGATACTCACGGGCTGCCCGTCGAGCTTGAAGTCGAAAGGAAACTCGGCATCAACGGCAAGGAGCAGATCGAGGAGTACGGCATCGCGCCATTTATAGAGCAGTGCAAGGAAAGCGTCTGGAAGTACAAGGGTATGTGGGAGTCTTTCTCCGATACCGTAGGCTTCTGGGCCGATATGGAAAATCCTTACGTCACTTATCACAACGACTACATCGAATCGGAGTGGTGGTCGCTTAAAAAGATATGGGAAAAGGGGCTGCTCTACAAGGGCTTCAAGATTGTACCCTACTGCCCGCGCTGCGGCACACCTCTGTCAAGTCACGAGGTCGATCAGGGTTACAAGGATATAAAGGAGCGCTCAGCGACAGCCAAGTTCAAGCTGAAGAACGACAATGCATACTTCCTCGCGTGGACGACGACGCCGTGGACGCTTCCGTCAAATGTCGCGCTGTGCGTTAATCCGTCGGAAACATACGCACGCGTGAAGTTCGGCGACGATGAGCTGATACTCGCCAAGGCACTCTGCGACAAGGTGCTCGGCGAGGGTCAGTACGAAATCATCTCCGAGACTGTCGGACGCGAGCTTGAATTTACAGAATACGAGCCGCTCTTTGACTTTGCTCATCCGAAGGAAAAGGGCTGGTACGTCATCTGCGACGATTACGTCACGATGGACGACGGCACGGGAATCGTTCACAACGCTCCCGCATTCGGTGAGGATGACGCGAGAGTCGGACGCAAGTATAATCTGCCGTTCGTGCAGCTCGTCAATCCGAAGGGTCAGATGACCGCCGACACCGACTGGCCGGGCGTGTTCTGCAAGGACGCGGACAAGCTCATCCTTAAGGCGTTGAACGAGCGCGGACTTCTGTTCGACGCGCCCGTGTTCGAGCACCGCTATCCGCACTGCTGGAGATGCGCCACACCGCTCATATACTACGCGCGCGACAGCTGGTTCATCAAAATGACCGCGGTGCGCGACGAGCTTATCAGGAATAACAACACCATCAACTGGATACCCGAGTCGATTGGTAAGGGACGCTTCGGCGACTGGATCGAGAATGTACAGGACTGGGGCATATCCCGCAACCGTTACTGGGGTACTCCGCTTAACATCTGGGAATGCGGCTGCGGTCATAAGGAGTCAATCGGCAGTATCGCGGAGCTTCGCGAAAAGTCGGACAACTGTCCCGAAAATATCGAGCTGCACCGCCCCTTCATCGACGCTGTGACGATGAAATGTCCCGAGTGCGGCGGCGAGATGCACCGCGTATCGGAGGTAATCGACTGCTGGTACGACTCAGGCTCGATGCCGTTCGCCCAGCATCATTATCCGTTTGAAAATGAGGACATGTTCAAGTCACAGTTCCCCGCCGACTTCATCTCGGAGGCTGTCGATCAGACGCGCGGATGGTTCTACTCACTCCTCGCGATCTCAACGCTCCTCTTTGACAAGGCTCCGTTCAGGAATGTCATTGTGCTTGGACTTGTACAGGATGAAAACGGTCAGAAAATGTCAAAATCCAAAGGTAACGCCGTCGATCCGTTTGACGCACTGAACACATACGGCGCGGACGCTATCCGCTGGTACTTCTACACCAACAGCGCGCCGTGGCTGCCGTCCAGATTCAGCGGACGCGCGGTAGTCGAGGGTCAGCGCAAGTTCATGGGTACGCTCTGGAACACTTACGCGTTCTGGGTGCTGTACGCGAACATCGACAATTTCGATCCGTCGAAGTACAGCCTTTCCGACTGTAAGCTGACAGTGATGGATAAATTCCTTCTCTCACGTCTCAACTCCACCGTGCGCGATACAGACGCCGCTCTCGCCGCATACCGTATCCCGGAAGCCGCACGCGCACTCTCGACCTTCGTTGACGAGATGTCCAACTGGTACGTGCGCCGCTGCCGTGAGAGATACTGGGTACAGGACATGACAAGCGACAAGATCGCCGCGTACATTACGCTCTACACGTCGCTTGTCACC
>CAZMRH010000018.1:0-1668 GCA_964568705.1 uncultured Lachnospiraceae bacterium | reverse complement strand
TTCATGGCTGAGGATATCTACAGAAACCTCGTCTGCACGATTGATGGGGACGCACCTATAAGCATTCACCTCTGCGATTTTCCCGTAGTGAACGAAGCGCTCATTGACAAGAATCTTGAAAATAAAATGGAGGAAGCGCTTGAGATCGTCGTTCTAGGACGCAGTGCCAGAAACGGCGCGAACATCAAGAACCGTCAGCCGCTTGCAAACATGTACATCAAGGCTGACAGCGTGCTCAACGACTTCTACCGCGAGATAATCGAGGACGAACTGAACGTGAAGCACGCCGAATTCGTCACCGACGCGGCATCGTTCATGTCGTACAGCTTCAAGCCGCAGCTCAAGACCGTCGGCCCGAAATACGGCAAACTCCTCGGTAAGATAAAAGCGGCACTTTCGTCTCTTGACGGCAACGCGGCGATAGCGGAGCTTGATTCCACCGGTACGCTGAAGCTCGACATTCCCGGTGAATCGGTAGAACTTACCCGCGACGATCTGCTCATCGACGTTCAGCAGCAGGAAGGATTTTTCACCGTAGCTGACCGGGGCATCACCGTCGCTCTTGATACAACGCTCACCGAAGCACTCATCGACGAGGGCTACATCCGTGAGCTGATCTCGAAGATTCAGACGATGCGCAAGGAAGCCGATTTCAACGTGACCGATCACATCGCAGTCGTAATTAACGGCAGCGAAAAGATACGCTCGATAGTCGAAAAGGATACGGCGGCGCTCACTTCAAGCGTGCTTGCCGATTCGCTTGCATACGAGGGCGGAAGCGGCGTTTCAAAAGAGTGGAACATCAACGGTGAGGACGTCACGATTTATGTTAAACAGCTCTGATAACCGAAGCGCGTTATTCGACAGAAAAACAGCGTGATAAAGGATAATTATTCAAAATAATTACCGTATTTACACAGCGTTTGATATTGTTTTTTATTACAATTGGCGAATTATATGAAAATAAGCGAAAAGTATTGATTTTGACATGCATTTTTGTTATACTATTACTAATCGTAATGAAAAATGCTGTGTCGGCAGTATATCAATAACAAATTTTTTCATTGTCAGGAGCATGATATGATAACACGCGAGGTTACAATTACTAATACCGTGGGACTCCACGCCAGACCGGCGACTTTCTTTATTCAGAAGGCTAATGCTTACAAATCATCTATCTGGGTCGAGAAGGATGACCGCAGGGTCAATGCAAAGAGCCTCCTTGGCGTACTCTCCCTCGGAATCATCAAGGGCATGAGCGTCAAGCTCCTTGCCGAAGGCGCGGATGAAGAAGAAGCTGTTGACGCACTGGTGGCGCTTCTCGAATCCGGATTTAACGAGTAACACCATCCGTTCGCATCAAATATTTGCGGACGGGCTTTCCTAAGCCTATGCTTCGGAAAAGCTGACCTATCGGCGAGGATGAAGACCGTACGTCTTTCACCCTCGCCGTTTTGACTTTATACGCAGCGTGATAATCCGATGGGAGGTGAGCTGATGAGCGAAAGCCCCGTACTTGAATATCTTCAGAACAAGGCGACATCTCTCCCGCTGTGCCCCGGTGTGTACATCATGAAGGACGACGGCGGCACGGTCATCTATGTCGGCAAATCGCGTTGTCTGAAAAATCGAGTCAGCCAGTATTTTCACGGCTCGCACGATATAAAA
>CAZMRH010000017.1:0-19594 GCA_964568705.1 uncultured Lachnospiraceae bacterium | reverse complement strand
ACTGCTACATAGTGGTTGATCTTACCGCAAAGACCAACTGGACCGGCGCAATAAAGGGACTTCGTATCGACTACTTTACCGACGCGCCGGTGGGCGACATTGTATATGTTGACTCCATTATTTTTGCAAAGAACGAAACTGATGCAAAGACAGCAGGTAACACAATAATCAGTGGAAGAAATCCGATTGAATCCGTCAGCGTTCAGGATTCTTGGAACGCATACTGGAGCTTCGGACCGTCTTACGGCGATACATACGTAAACCAGTCCGGAACTACGGTAAATCTGTACTTCAAGTACGGCTCAAGTAACGCCCTTACCCAGACTTCTCTTGCAAACCGTCTCGCGGCGGCTATCACAGAGACAGTAAACAGAGAAACGACCGCTGAGGTTTACACGGGCTTTATCGATCTGAAGAGCAAGTTCAACAATCTTGAAAACGGCTCGACTTGTGAAAACACTGTACAGTTTACGCTGACCGACGTTCAAACAGGTAAGTCCTACTGCGTATGGACTCAGGTAATACTTACCAAGACCTCAGGATTTACATCACCTCTTGACGGCAACGCAACGACTGAACCCGATCCGACATTTCCGAACACAAACACATGGTACAACAATCCCGCAATGCACGTATCCGAGATATCTTCTGTATTCACCGGAAACGGACTTGCGGTACACAGTAACCATGAAAACAGACTGCTCCGTACGGCGCACGGTACCTTCGCGGCAATCCCGACAGGAACCCTTGGCGAATGGGGAAAGGTAGGATCTGCAACGTTTGAGATATTCAAGATTAATGACGACGGTTCGTACTACAGCTTCTATTCAGCAGAATTCCGTAATCACACCTCAAAGCCGAACATTTATGAAGGTTATGACGGAAAAGTATACGTTATTGTCGGCGACGACGATGGACAGAGTGCTGACCTCGGTTGCTGGTACTTCGATCCCGCATCACCCAACTCTAACGGCACATACAACGTAACTCAGGTAAGAAACACGATCGGTTATTCCGGCGGCGGTGCTCCCGGAGGTTATGGC
Organism: uncultured Lachnospiraceae bacterium; assembly: GCA_964568705.1. GTDB lineage: Bacteria > Bacillota > Clostridia > Oscillospirales > CAG-272 > CAZMRH01. The sequence continues at coordinate 18,551 of CAZMRH010000017.1, read as the reverse complement.
TATTCACAGCCTGTTATCGACAACGCAAACTCCAAGATTTACGTGTTCTACAACGGCGGTTCGACCTCCGGCGACCTCTGCTGGTTCATATTCAACCAAGCGACAAAGAGCTGGCAGTCATCGTCGTATCACGTAGGACTTGACTACAGACACGCTTACCTCTACGGTTACTCAGACGGAACCGGCAGAGTATACATCGTATTCGAGAGAGACGTACTCCTGTCCACACTCGGACTTGCAGGCACAATCTACGGCGCAGATTATGCATGGGATGAGCTTGCGCTTCTCACAATACCGAATATCGGCTCGGCTAATGCTTATAAGAAGTTTGTATCCAAAGCGGACTATTCACAGCAGTCCCGTAGCCTGTTCCCGACAGTGCAGAATAACTCCATGGGCGATACGTACCTCGACAAAAACGGCTACATCCACGTGCTGTATACGAAGGTCATGCACGGTAATTTCCACCATGACACGAAGTATTACGAGATGTGGAACGCTGTGTTTGATACAAACAATACAGCAAACAGCCCGTCTGAAGTTTACAATAAACCTATCAGATTCATCAACGAAGGGAACCACTACGCATTCCGTATGTGCGAGAGTGTGTCCGGACAGCTCTACATCCTTGCTCACAATTATGACGGACTTTCAAGGATTGAGATCTGGAAAGCTGCTGACGCACAGGGCAAGACGTTCACCCTCGACGGTGTGAAAGCGTTCTCGTATCCTTATGCAACTGATCTTTCGATGATAATTACAAACAACCGCAACAACTCGGTAATCGACAATACTATCGGCTGTATGTATCCTCACAACGACCAGTATCAGTACTTCACGGTAACGCTTCCCTGAGTAAATCGCAAATAACAGCATAACAAACAACGCCGCTGTGACTTCGGTCACAGCGGCGTTTGAATTATTATTGAGTAATGCAAATGGGGCTGCAGGATAAGTATGCTGCAGCCCCATTCTATTGATATGGAGGATATGTTGCCGATGTTTCCCAAGAAAATCAAGCTTTTAGCAGGGCATCGTTAGTTATCACGTTTCCTGTGACGCTCACGCTTTGCCGGACGCTCACAGGCGACCGGACTGTTTTTTAATGTAAGGTGATGCTCGCGGCAAGACGCACAATCACCGTGGCGCTGACACTTTACCCGTTTACACGGACATCCGGTATTATTAGGCAATTCCATGTATAGCTCGCTTTGTAAGTTTATATAAGCTTCTGGCAGACAGGGCAGTAGTAGACCGATCCGCCGAGATACGCTTCCTTGACTATTTCGCCGCCGCATGCCGGGCAGCCGGAAGCGATGGTGTTTTTCGACATTTTCGTGCGGTAACCTCCGGGATTTCCGAAGATATCCTTCTCTGTATCGCGCCCGCCCATGTCAACCATCTCGCGAAGTACGGATACAGTGCATGAGAGAAGCCGCTCGCGGTCACCCGAGTCGAGTGTTTGCAGCTTTCGCTTTGGGTTAATTTTTGCCGCAAAGAGAATGTCCTGTACCACGCCGTTACCGATGCCTGGGAACCGCTGCTCTGTCGCAAGGAAAGCTTTTGCGCTGAGCGTGGGCTTGCATCCGTTAAATCTCTCATTGAAAATGCACTCAAATTCGGACGAAAACGGGGAAGTGTACGCGCGGTTTTTCAGATAATATTCGTTGTCGTAGTAATCGTCATGTACCACGATCCCGCCGTACATAGCTACGGTAAAAACAAGAGACGTGCAATCATTAAAGCAGACGGCGAGCTGATAATCCTTCGGAAGTGTGTCGTCGATGAGCCGTACATTCACGCCGTCGTTGACGCAAAGCAGTTTGCCGTTTGAAAACGTAAGCTGCGCGTAAATACCGAAGCCCTCGGCAGACTTAACGTGACTGCCGACAAGCTGCTTTTCATAATCCGCCGGATCACCGTTCCACCAACAGAATTTGTGCGGCTTTGTCGGGGGCAGTACGCGTGAAATGACCTTTCCGGTGACCGTGTCACTTAGCTGACGTGATAAAGTTAGCGCTTCGGGAAGTTCAATCATGATGTGCTCCTTTAATTAAGATAATTTGCTTCAATCTCGCGTCTGCACGCGATGAAGTACTTATTAAGTGCAGGATCAAAATGTGTTCCCATCAGACTTTCTATAGTGTTGAACGCCTCCGCCAGACTAATAGGAGCCTTGTAGCAGCGCTCGCTCACAAGTGCGTCGTATACGTCGGCTATTGCCATGATACGTGCTTCAAGCGGGATCTCGTCACCGTGAAGCCCCTGCGGATACCCTGTGCCGTCGACCTTCTCGTGATGATAAAGCGCGATGTTGCGCGCGACTTTCAGAAGATTTTCATCCTCAATTCCGGTCAGTGTTTCTACTATTATCTGGGCGCTTTTGACAGGATGCTGCCTGACGGTTTCGTATTCTTCATACGTAAGGCTGCCCTGCTTCTGGAGTATCGCGTCGGGTATTGCTATTTTTCCGAGATCGTGCATCGGCGCACTTCTGATAACATTACGGCAGTATTCCGCGGTGACGCCGCTGTTCGGATCACGCATCATCGTTTCGGTGAGCAGACGCACTATTTCAATCGTGCGCTTGACGTGACCTCCCGTTTCAACATCGCGGTTTTCGATAATGTTCGACATGGAGAACAGCACCTTTTCCTGCATGGCTCTGATAGATTGAAGCTGCTCGTTCAAATTATTGCTCAGATCGGCAACCTGCATCTGATTGTTAACGCTGTCGATCCCGCTTTTTGTGGTCGAGAACAAGATAAGTCCGAATGCAAACAGCGTCAGCATCTGCGGCATTGCCCAGTACAACAGTATCCGACATATTCCGGTGAAGGTCGCAATGTCGTTGCCCTCGGTTATGTTCATGGTTACATGGCAGAAGGTCTGGATGTAGCCTGTCACGAACACAAGGCTCCATGTATCGAATAAATATGAAAGTACAGGTGCGACACCTGCACAGATGACTGTGCCGACCATCGCCATCATTGACACGCGGTGCGAACGGTACTGAGCCGCAAGCAGAAGCGGCAGAACGTACGCAAGAATCGCATTAATGTTAAGAAGCACGGTAAGCGTCAGAACGAGAAACAGCACCATTCCCATCATTATGTATTTGCTTGCGGGATGTACCGTCCGCATTGGACTGAGGACAATAAAGCGCATCAGCAAAAACAGCACAAGCGCAACGAAAAGACAAATCGTAACAATCATCCGATCCATCTCGAAAATTGAAAATTCGTTAAGTGTAAAGACAACCGAAATGATTACGACGATTCCTGCCAGTATGTTTGCGGCATATTGGTTCGGCTTTCGCTCGGTTTCGTTAATAAATATTTCGTGACTGCTCTGTAGCTCGGTCAAGCTTGTCCCCCCCGTCTCGCGGTATCGTAGAATTAGTTAAATATTCAATCATATCTGTGGTGATAGTCTTGTTTTGCCAAGTCCGTGTATTTTCGGACAAATCCGGATTTTGCATCAGTGTATGCGTCACGGTTGTTGCGGTATCTCTCAGCAAGCGCAAGCTTGAGAGATTCGTATTCCTTCGCGACGTCGGCATGCGCCAGAAGATAATCCCTGAAATATAATTCGTCGTTGTCACCCCGTTGCCTGAGATGCAGGTGAAACACTTCATCGGAAAAGCCTTGCTCGGTATATCCGAGGTTGAACGACATGCGATTATCGCTCTCACTCATGCATGTCCATCCGCTTTCGGTAAGTCGTAATTTTACAATGTCCACACCGGACTGCGGCATAAGCTCAACAAGTATATCGATAATTGGTTTAGCAAATATTCCGTGTACGGCGGTGCTGCCGATATGACTGATGCGAAATAACACAGTATCCGGAATAATGAGGTGCAGTGATGTCTTCATACATTCGTACTGCTCAGCCCAACCGTCGTTATGCTCTGTCAGCATGATCGGGAATAACTGCCAAAGCTCATCAAGGGTCATTTCAGATAATTTCTTACTCATAAATTTGTAATTATGTTGCAAATATCACAACGCATGATAGAACGGATATATGTCCTCGTAATGACCGTCCATCATACGGAATCCACCGGGAATCACACCAAGCTGAACGAAGCCGAGACGGCGGTACAGGTGCAGAGCCGCATCGTTTGTCGCGACGACCGCGTTGAATTGAAGTACGCGGAAACCGTGAGCCTTACTCTGGATCAGCGAATCGCAGACGAGTGCCTCGCCGATGTGCTGCCCGCGCACAGATGATAATACCGCGTAGCTTGCGTTGCATATGTGAGCGCACCTGCCGACGTTGTTCGGATGCAGGATGTAGAGCCCGAGCACGTCGCTGGTATCGACATTTTTCGCAACTGCGGCGTAGGTCTGAGACGTGAAAAACTCACGCCCCGTCACATCGGTCAGCATATCCTCCTGAGGAAACGCAATGCCGCCGGCGACCACCTCGTTCCATATTCCGACCATCGCCGGAAGGTCGTGGTTTTCGTATCTTTCAATTATAATATCCATTTACCGTCTTATCTTATCTGACCGCTGCCGTTTACGAGATATTTTGAAGTTGTCAGTGCGTCAAGTCCCATCGGACCGCGCACATGAAGCTTCTGGGTGCTGATGCCGACCTCCGCGCCAAAGCCGAATTCACCGCCGTCGGAGAAGCGCGTCGACGCATTCATATAGACTGCCGCCGAGTCGACACGTGTCTGAAACTCTACGGCGGGAGCAAGCGTTTTCGTGATTATCGCATCGCTGTGACCTGTACCGTAACGGTTGATGTGAGCAATCGCTTCATCAAGGGAATCAACGACTTTGACCGCGAGGATCAGGTCGTCATACTCCGTTTTCCAGTCGTCCTCTGTTGCCGCGGCATCACATTCGATAATGGCGCGCACTCTCTCACAACCGCGAATCTCCACGCCGGCGCTCTTTAATTTTTTTGACATCATCGGTAGAAACTGCGCAGCGACATCGCTGTGGATGAGTACCGTTTCAATGGAATTGCAGACAGCAGGACGTGACACCTTCGCATTGTAAATGATCTCATCGGCCATGATGAGATCCGCATCACTGTGAACATACACGTGACAGTTACCGGCACCGGTCTCTATGACGGGAACTTTTGCGTTTTCGACTACGGAACGGATCAGACCCGCGCCGCCGCGCGGTATGAGCACATCGACAAGCCCGCGCATTTCCATGAGAGCCGCGGCACAAGCGCGGTCGGTGTTCTCGATGAGTGAAACACAGTCGGCGGGAAGTCCGTTATCTTTCAGTGCGCCGCGCATAAGCGATACGATGACATTATTCGTCGCAATCGCTTCACTTCCGCCGCGCAGTACCGCTGCGTTGCCGCTTTTAACGCATAATGATACAATATCTGCGCTCACGTTCGGACGCGCTTCGAATATCACTCCGACAACTCCCAGCGGCACGCGGATTTTTGTGATCTCAAGGCCGTTCGGGCGGACACTCCTTGTGCCGCTGCCGATTGGGTCTGCGAGGATTATAAGCTCCGATACGGCCTCGGCAATGCCGAGTATGCGCGCTTCGTCGAGCTTAAGCCGGTCGAGCATCGAGGCGCGTACACCTTTTTCAGCCGCGCTGTCAAGGTCAATTTTGTTGGCGGTGACAATTTCTGTGACCGATGAACGGAGTGCCGTCGCAAAGGACAGCAGTACCGCATTGCGCTTCGCGGTAGAGGTGCAGGCAAGTGAAGCGGATGCCGCCTTCGCACGCTCGCATATTTCCTTAACATATAGATATTCCGATGAATGCTCCGACATTTTCATACCTCTCACTTGTATTATTGTTGCTTAATAAACATTAAAATACGTATCACTGACCGTATATTTTGCACGATACAGCACTTCTAAAATGCCATATTACCGTTTCCGAGGTCGGTATAATTCAAAATTCTACGTACTTTTCCCGAAAAATTTATTTAAAACTATTTCTTTATTTTAAAATATGTATTATAATATATAAAGTGTGTACTATGCAAAAGTACGTGTGTACTGCATACAACAATATTATACCACTTTGACAAAAAAATGCAATATAAAAATCATAAATATTTCCGACTGTCTTTCCGACTTCGGAAATGAAAGGACGTACATATGGAAAAAAAGATTTACACAATCGAAATCGCCGACGTTCAGCTTTCGGTGATGTCAGACGAAAAAGAGGACTTTGTCAACGGGATAGTTGAAAAGCTCGACTCGGAGATACGCGACCTGTCTGTCAGGAACAAGAGCTGCTCGAAGCTTGACGCGGCGATACTCTGCGCAATCGACTACTGCAGCGAGATGCTCAAGCGTGAGAAGAGAGTCAGAAATCTTGAAGCACAGATCTCCCTTTACGACGCGAACCTACGCCGTATGCGCGAGGAGAATGAAAAGCTGATGAAGCTTGCAGGACATGATGCGGCAGACGCAGGCGAGACATTTGATCTTGCCGAGCCCGACTCCGCCGAAGAGATTACGGCTGAAGCTTCAGGCGAGACTGTACATACCCACGACAGCGACGATACAGAAGCATCATCTTTGGCGACGCACGAAGAAGCGAATACCGAGGCAGTACCCGATAAAATACGTCAGCTTGAGGATCTTCTGAAGAATCGTAAGAGAAGCAGCTGATAATGCCGGACACACACCTTTCCGGAATATCGCCCGATACAAACGAGAACAATATGAAAAGAGTGCCTGAATTATTATCGCCCGCCGGAGATCGCGCGGCTCTTGAAGCAGCGATCGAGGGCGGCTGTGACGCAGTATATTTCGGCGCGGGCAGCTTCAATGCGAGGATGCGCGCTGGAAATTTCGATGGAACGGCAGTCAGTGAAGCGATAAGGCTGTGTCATGCATACGGTGTAAAGTCATATATCACCGTGAACACGCGCGTGCGCGACACCGAGCTTACCGATGCGCTGACGCTGGCCGAGTCGCTTTGTAAAGACGGCGCGGACGCGATAATCATCGCCGATATCGGACTTGCGGGGAAGGTTCGCGCACACTGCCCGAACATTGAGTTACACGCAAGCACACAGATGACCGGATGCGGCTTATCCGACTGTGAGTTTTTATCGCATAACGGCTTTTCGCGTATGGTCGTTCCGCGGGAGCTGACTATGGAGCAGTTTAAAGCGATATGCGCCACATCGCCCATTGAAATCGAGATGTTCATACACGGTGCGTACTGCGTGTCGCTGTCGGGACAGTGCCTGATGAGCTGGGCAATGGGCGGAAGAAGCGGTAACCGGGGAATGTGTGCACAGCCGTGCAGACTGCCGTATTCGGCACAGTGCGGCGGCGGATATCCGCTGAGCCTTCGAGACATGTGCCTTGCGTCGTATATAACCGAGATAATCGACACCGGCGTCACGTCGCTCAAGATCGAGGGAAGGCAGAAAAGTGCCGACTATGTTCTCGGTGTAACGAGGATATACAGACGCCTGCTTGATGAAAGGCGTAACGCGACAGAATCGGAAATTGCGGAGCTTGCGAAGCTGTTCAGCCGCGATGGGTTTACCGATGGCTATTTCACTAAGAATCACAAAAACATGCTCGGAGTGCGAAGCCTTGCCGATTATGAAGGCAGCACCAAGAATATTTTCGCGGGGCTTATAAAAAAGGTCCCGCTTGAAGCAAGACTTGACACATCGGGCGACACGGTATCACTTACAGTAAAAACGCCGTATGCCGAGTCGACCGTCACCTGTGATATTGCGGACGGCATCACCGCACCGCTTGACCCGTCGATGGCAGAAAAAAACATGGCGAGACTCGGCTCAACTCCGTTCACGCTTGAAAAGTTCGAATACGGCACACTTGACGGTCTCACGCTGTCGATGGTCAACCGAATGAGGCGCGAAGCGGCGGATATGCTCATGAGTAAACCCGCGACAGCCGAAAATAAACCTGTATTGAATCATGAGCCGGCAGTACGGCTGACGAAATATACTGCAACTCCGACTTATACCGCCGAGTTTCAGTATTCCGGACAGATACCGGACACGGCAAAGGCTTTCTTTGATGAGATTTACCTTCCCATTGAGTACGGCATCGCGGAGTACGGGATGACGCTTCCTGCGTACCTTACGGATGACCGTGCCCGGGAGGTGTTCGATATCGCTGAAGGATGTGGGGGGAAGTTACTCGTCCACACACTCGGTCAGGCGTACCGCACGGCGGGCATGAAGCTTCCGCTTGCCGCGTCGATTAGACTTACCGTGTTCAATGAAAATACCGCGTCGGTGCTTGACAGCTTGGGTGCGGAGAGTTATACGCCGTCACCTGAGCTTCCGCTCGGAGCAGTACGCGCGATGAGGGGATGCAAATCCGTCATAGTATACGGCAGACTTCCGCTGATGACCACCGTGAGATGTGCGATGTCGGACGGCGGCAGAAAATGCATGAAGTGCGGGGACGACGGTGGCGGGTACGTATGCGGGAGCATGAGGCTTCCGATTGATGAGAAGTTCAGATACTGCGGGAGCGTTATCTCCGACAGACGGGGCACGAATATGCCGATACTCGGCACGTTCGGCTGTACGAATGTAATTTACAATGCGTTCCCGATATATATGGCTGACCGAATGAGCGAGCTTCGCACACTGGGTGCTGCGCATTACCACTTTATCTTTACGACGGAGGATAAAGCGGAGGTGGCACGGATAATCGAAGCATACAAAAACGGACGTGCGCCTGTAAAATCAGACGAGGTGCGCAGGCTGAAATAAGAGGAGTATAATTTGAAAACAAAAGTAAAGATAAAGAAGCTCACACCGCTTGCACAGATACCGAAATACGCGACAAGCGGCTCGGCGGCATCTGATCTGATATGCGCGTCGGATACCCCCGTGACAATACAGCCGGGTGAATCGGTGCTTGTGCCGACGGGACTTGCAATCGCTATGGACAGCGATAAATGCGCGCTTGTGTTTGCCAGAAGCGGACTTGCGGTAAAAAACGGGATAACGCTTGCGAACAGCGTGGGTGTGATCGACAGCGACTATCGCGGCGAAGTGAAGGTCGGACTTCGCAATCTCTCGAAGAACGCATTTACTGTAAATCCCGGCGACAGGATCGCACAGCTCATGTTCGTGCCGGTGTGCATCGCCGACTTCTGCGAATGTACACTTCTTGACGAGACTGAGCGCGGCGAAGGCGGTTTCGGCTCGACGGGAATATGATGAGCAGAGATACAAAATGACGGTAATACTTGCGTCTGCATCCCCCAGGCGGCATGAGATACTGAATATGGCGGGGATTAAGCATACGGTGCTGATCTCCGGCACCGACGAATCGATTCCCGACGGAACAAGCGCCGCCGATATGGTTAGGATTCTCTCGGAGCGTAAGGCTGCGGCGGTGCTAAGAGATAAGGCGGAGCTTGACAGAATCGCCGACGGACGCGCAGTTGTTATCGCGGCAGACACCGTGGTGACGCAGGGCGGTGAGATATTCGGCAAGCCGCATGATAAAAATGAAGCGCACCGAATGCTGAGACGGCTGTCGTCCGAAACGCATACAGTGCTGACGGGCATCACGCTCAGCGACGGTCATGAGACGGTATGCGAGGCGGTCGAAACGATGGTCACGATGCGCCACATAAGTGAGCGTGAGATTAGCGAATATATCGCGACCGGCTCACCGTTTGACAAGGCCGGCGCATACGGTATACAGGACATGGCGGGGAAGTTCGTTGAGCGAATCGACGGCGATTATTATAACGTGGTAGGACTACCGATATGCCGTGTCAGCGAGATACTGAGGGAGCGCTTCGGATACTGAAATTGAACATAACGACCGGACAACCGGTTTGTCTACAGGAGTAATACGAATGAGTAAAAGCATAGGAATAGACCTCGGAACGGCGAATACGCTGGTTTATGTGAAGGGCAAGGGAATAGTGATACGCGAGCCGTCGGTCGTCGCGGTCGAGAGCAGAACAAAGAAAGTGCTCGCGGTCGGCAATGAGGCCAAGCTGATGCTCGGCAAGACTCCCGGCTCGATAACGGCAATGCGTCCGCTCAAGGACGGTGTTATCGCCGAATTTGACTTTACGACGGCGATGCTGCGTCACTTCTTCAAGAAGTCGTCCGGAAATACACTGTTCAGCCACCCGAAGGTCATAATCTGCATACCATACGGCGTGACCGAGGTTGAAAAGCGCGCGGTCGAGGATGTGACACTTGAGGCGGGTGCGCAGAGCGTGGCACTCATCGAGGAGCCGATCGCCGCGGCAATAGGTTCCGGACTCCGCGTTGAGGACGCACGCGGCAGTATGATAGTCGATATCGGCGGCGGCACTACTGAAGTGGCGGTGACGAGCCTTGGCGGAATCGTGCTGTCAACGTCGCTGCGTATCGCGGGTGACGAGCTTGATGACGCAATAGTATCGTACGTCAAACGCCGACATAACGTGCTTATCGGCGAGACTACGGCGGAACAGCTCAAGAAGAACATCGGCAGCGTGCATCCGGGAGCCGACCGTGGCTCAATGGAGGTGCGCGGTAGAAATCTTCTCAACGGACTTCCGGCGATAATCCAGATTTCGTCAGCCGAAGTACGGGAAGCGATGCATGAGCAGGTGGTGCATATAGTCGACAGCATCCGCACGACGCTTGAAAATACGCCGCCTGAGCTTTCCTCCGATATATATGACAACGGCATAATGCTTGCGGGAGGCGGTGCATTGCTCGGCGGACTTCCGCAGCTTATCAGCCATGTGACGGGAATTCGCGCGATAGTCGCGAAAAATCCGTTAGACAGTGTCGCGGTCGGTATCGGACACGTAATAGACAGTATGAATGAGCTCGGAGGAGTCCTTCAGTTCAGAAACAGATAGAAAAAGGGAAGTAGTCATGTGGAAAAATATTTTCAGGTCACGCTTCTTTATAGTCATCCTGGTATTGACACTTGCGCTTGTGGTGATACCGACGGCACTGTCACTTGCGGGGATGTCTATGTACGTGCGTAACGCCGTCAATACGGTGCTGACACCCGTGCAGAAACTGTTTACCTACGCGACTGACGCTCTTGACGGCTTCGTATCGTATTTCACCGAATTCGACAGGCTTGCGGCGGAAAACGAACAGCTTCGCAGTGAAGTGAATGACCTCAACGACAGAATATACAGCGCGGTCGAAATCGAGAAAATGAACGAGTGGCTTTACGATTACCTTGAGCTTAAGCGTGAACATGAGGATTTTGTTTTTGAACCGGCAACGGTGACGGGACGCGAGAGCGGCAACTACATGACGGTATTCACGGTTGACCGCGGGACATCGCACGGAGTCGGAGTCGGTATGCCTGTGGTGACGAATTACGGCATTGTCGGCCATATTTCGGAATGCGGAGTCGACTGGTCAAAGATAGAGACACTGATCGAAACCGATTCGTCGATTGGCGCGTATATTGAGCGCACGGGTGAGATAGGCGTGGTTGAAGGCGACTATTCGCTGTCATCCCAGGGGCTATGCAATATGACATATCTGTCGGGCGAATCCGATGTGGCAGTCGGAGACCGCGTACTTACGAGCGGCTTCGGAAGCATGTATCCGAGAGGGCTTGTCGTGGGCTATGTCGAGTCAATTGAGCCGGACGAGTATAACAGGACAAAGATCGCGAAGATAAAACCGGCGGAGACACTGACGGATCTGACGAAGCTGATGATTATTACCGATTATAAAGCCTATGCAGAATAATAACAAAAACGGGCGGGAAATTCCCGCGAAGAAGCCCGAGAAGCATAGTGACGAAGGCTTTTTCTCATGGGTCATATCGTCCGTATCGGGCGGACTGCGGTATGCAAAGAATACGGCTATCGCAAAGATCAGCTCCTTCTCGGTCGATTCCGAGATAGTGATAAAAATAATCATATGCACGCTTCTGCTGATATTCTTCGCGATGTTACAGACGACATTTTTTGTCCGATTTGCACCGTTTGGAACAGTGCCCGACCTTATGATAATCTTTACCCTTGCCGTATCAATGAGCGAGGGAGAGAAGTGGGGCGCGGTATGGGGACTTGCGGCGGCGTATCTGATAGAGGCGCTCGGCACGTCGGGAATCACGCTTCTGCCGCTTCTTTATATGCCGGCGGGACTTATATTCGGCATCGTAGGGCAATATTATCTCAGCGGCACGGCATCCGTCAGGGTATTGTTTACGATTATAGCATCATTTGCACGAGCGCTCTTTACGCTCATCTACGTGTTTACGACGCTGAAGGGATTCACTATCGGCGCAGTACTTTTAAATATAACGATACCGGAATTCTGCTCGACGCTCATTATCTCACCGCTTGTACATCTTGCTGTGTGGGGCTCGCTTAAACATTTCCATAAGTCAAGAGCTGAGCGAACGCTGTAACCCGCAGTAAATATCACGGAGAGGAGGGGTACGCATGAATAAAAACAAACGCGAAGGGATACTTCGCTATATTACGGTAGGTGTGCTGTTTGTCGCAATCTGCCTTATATATACCGGTAAGCTCGTCAATACACAGATAGCCGGACTTGACTACTACAGTGCCGCGACCTCCTCACAGACCGTTACAAAGACTCTGACCGTCAAGGCACAGCGCGGCGAGGTGTTTGACCGCAACGGCGTACCGCTCATAAAAAACAGCTACAGCTACAATGTAAACTTCGACGCGGGAACGATGCCGGCAAAAACCTCTGATAAAAACGGTGTGATACTGTCGTCGCTTGAACTGATAAAGTCCGATCCAGAAGCCGCCGCCGGAATGACCGAGCCGAAGAACGCTTTCACGTCTGATACGTCTGAGGACGGCACGGTGACCTACGGTTTTGATTCAGCATATATGGAGTCCGTCTACGGCAAGCGTCTCATGAAAATACTTACCGACCTTGAGTGCGACGAGAGTGTGGCCGCCGATGAAGCTAGAAAAAAGCTTCTTTACTATTACCGTATAACCGACAGTGACGGCAACTTAAAGTACGGCGCACCGGATGCGGAAACACTACTTAAGTACCGCGTCGATCTGGACGTGATGAATTTCTCGCTGGCGTCTCCGTATTTACTCAGTGAAAACGTGTCGGTAAAATTTATTACGATACTTAAAGAGAGCGGACTTACGGGGCTTTCCGTCGAGACTGTGGCAGACAGAGTATACTGCGTACCGGGGATCGCATCGCACATACTCGGCAGAGTCGGCAAGATTCCTTCAAATAAAGCTGAATACTACACGGAGAAGGGCTATCCGCTTGACGCGGTTGTCGGAACATCGGGAGTTGAGGAGGCGTTTGAAAATTACCTCAGCGGTACGTCCGGCACGATACAGGTCATCGAGGACACCTACGGCAACGTGGTTGAGCAGAAGATGACAAAGGAACCTGTCGCAGGCTGTGATGTGTACCTGAGCATTGACATAGAGCTTCAGAAAGTCGCGGAGAAGTCGCTTGCCGACACGATACAGATGATCGTCGATAACGCTGTGAAAAGCGGTAAGCCGATGACCGGTGAGGATGCGGACGCTGGAGCGATCACCGCGATAGACATTAACACGGGACAGGTGCTTGCCATCGCGTCATACCCGACATATAACCTTGAGACATTTCAGGAAGATTACGACAAGCTCTATAATGATGAAAAGAAACCCATGCTCAATCGTGCGCTGATGGGTATGTATCAGCCCGGCTCTACCTTCAAGGTGGGAGTTGCGACGGCGGCGTTGATGGAGGGTGTTATAAATGCAAATACAATTATAGTAGATAAAGGACAGTATAAATACTATGACGACTATCAGCCGAAATGCTGGATATTCCGTCAGTTCGGCGGAACGCACGGTGCGATAAACGTCACCCGTGCGATACAGGTCTCCTGTAACTACTTCTTCTATGATGTCGGACGGCAGCTCACGATTGAGCGGATGAATAAATACTGCAAGCAGTACGGACTCGGCGAGAACACAGGTATCGAGCTTCCCGAATATACGGGAGTACTTGCGGGACCGGAATACAGAAACGAAAACGGACTCGAGCCATGGACGCTCGGTCAGACACTGTCGGCGGCTATCGGACAGTCGGATAACCTTGTCACGCCGCTTCAGCTGAGCGTATACACGGGAACGCTCATCGATGGCGGCACTCGCTATGCGGCACATCTTTTGTATCAGGTACGAAGCTACAAGACGGGTGAGACCGTATATGAGCAGCAGCCGGAGGTCCTGAATGAGGTAAACATTCCTGCGAATATCGTCTCGGTTATAAAGAACGCGATGAAAAATGTAACCGAGGACGACGGCTCGGCGGCAAGACTCTTTAAAAATTACCCGATTACGATAGGCGGTAAGACCGGTACGTCGCAGACAGGTTCGGAGACATCCTCCGCGCACGCTGTGTTTACCGCGTTCGCTCCGTTCAGTGATCCGGAAATTGTCGTATCCACAATAATTGAGCGCGGTGCAAGCGGTACTGACGCGGGCTTCGCGGTGCGCGGAGTATTCGATAAATACTTCGGACTGACTGATGAAAGCGGCGGTGATGAGGGATGAAGCCGCTGACGGGTAAGAAAGCGCAGTCGCTGGCGGAAAAAGTCGGCGGGATACTTGAGAAACTCTATCCCGATGCAGCCTGCTCGCTTGATTACGGAGTATCACCGTGGCGGCTGCTCGTGATGGCGAGATTGTCGGCGCAGTGCACGGATGAGCGTGTAAATAAAGTATCTATGGATCTGTTCCGCGATTATCCCGACGCGCGCGCGATGGCTGACGCACCGATAGAGGATATAGAAAATCATATCAAGTCATGCGGACTGTATCACGGAAAGGCGAAAAGCATAAGCGAATTTTCACGCATCATCTGCGACGAATACGGCGGAAGCGTCCCCAATACAATGGACGAGCTACTGTCGCTTCCCGGAGTGGGACGCAAGATTGCGAACCTCATTCTCGGCGATGTGTACGGACTCGGCGGAATCGTCGCCGATACGCACTGCATCAGAATCTGCGGACGGCTCGGCTTTTATGATACATCGGTTAAAGACGCGGCGAAGGTCGAGAAGATAATGGAAACGTCGGTGCCGCGCGAAAGACAGTCCGAATTCTGTCACCGGATCGTTATGTTCGGGCGCGAATGGTGCATGGCGAGGCTGCCGAGATGCGGCGATTGTCCGATGAAGGAAATATGCCGCACGGGCAGGAAAAACCCCGGTAAATCGTAACCTGCACCGAATGAAAAATGTAAGCAATATCATATAATATAAAAGAGAAGAGGAGAAAAATGTCCAAAAAAGAAAAGAATCCGAGAATCGGGAAGGTCGGCGGTCAGGCAGTGCTTGAGGGGGTTATGATGAAAAGCGGCAACCACATGAGTCTTGCTGTCAGACGCGAGGACGGCTCGATAAGACTGAAGAATTCCGATAAAGCATCGATAAGAAGCAAGCATAGAATACTTAATATTCCGCTTGTGCGCGGCTGCATAAACTTTATTGAAATGATGAAACTCAGCTATTCGACACTTTCGGACAGCGCGACAATGCTCGGAATAGACGAAATAGAGGAAGAAACGAAATTCGAGAAATGGCTGACGAAAAAGTTCGGCGATAATCTGATGAAAATTATCATGGGTATCGCAATGGTACTGGGCATAGTACTCGGCATCGCGCTGTTCGTGATACTGCCGAATTTTGTTGCAAAAGGCGTAAAATCGCTGAGCGACGGTGATATGCCGTCCATTATCTATAACCTCATTTCCGGCACTATCCGCATAATAATATTCGTTGCGTACATCAGCCTTGTGTCGTTGATGAAGGATATACGCCGCACCTTTGAGTATCACGGGGCGGAGCATAAATCCGTGATGTGCTATGAAGCGGGACTTCCGCTGACACCCGAAAATGCGGCAAAATGTACAAGATATCATCCGCGCTGCGGCACAAGCTTCATATTTGTAATGCTGATAATATCAATACTTATATACGCGATTATACCCGTCATGGACAACGTATGGCTGATGATGGGAATAAAGATACTGATGCTCCCGATAGTTGTGGGGATAGGCTTTGAGATAATAATGCTGGCGGGGAAACATCCGAATACATTTACAATGATCCTTGTGATTCCGGGACTCTGGATGCAGCGGATCACCACAAAGGAGCCGGACGAAGGTCAGCTTGAGGTGGCGATATGCGCGCTCAAGAACGCGATGCCCGAAGTATTCCCCGATATGACCGAAGAAAACCGTGCTCACGGTGTAATCATGGAGGGTGAGGAAACCGGGGACGACGAAACCGGAGATGATGAAACCGGGGACGACGAAACCGATATTAATGACGCGGGAGAATCTGATTACACCGGATCGGCCGAAAGCACAGATACACAGGAAACCGTAAATACCGGCGAAATCGATAACAATGACACTTCGGAAAATTGAAGAGGCACTGAGGGGTGCGGGCATAGACAACGCGCGTGCGGAAGCGCTCATACTTGCGGAACACTTTGCAAATATCCCGCGCTCGCATCTTTTGATGATGACTGACAACATCGAGTCGCCGCAGCTTGACGAAGCGGTAAAACGAAGAATGACGCGCGAGCCGCTGCAGTATATCGTCGGCACGTGGAGCTTCATGGGGCTTGACTTCGCCGTATCACCCGACTGCCTGATACCGAGAGCCGATACGGAGACGCTGGCTGAGTATGCGGCAGCGAATATCAGACACGGCGGTGTTTTCGCCGATCTGTGCACCGGAAGCGGGTGTATCGCGATATCCGTACTGAACTGCCGCGGCGATCTGACAGCTTCGGCGGTCGAAATCGCACGCCGGAACCGCGACGCACACTACATTACAAGTCGTCTGTCTCTCATATGCGGCGACGTTTGCGGCGATGTATTTAAGCGGGATGAATACTTTGACGCGATACTGTCGAATCCTCCTTATGTGACGGCAGGGGAGATTGAATCGCTTGATCCGGAGCTGTCATTCGAGCCGTTACACGCCTTGACTGACGGTGCGGACGGACTGTCGATAATACGGGCGATACTTGAAATATACCCCGCGCACCTTGAAAAGGACGGCTTTATGGCGATTGAATTCGGTGCGGCACAGGCGGCGGCTGTGAGTAGAATCGCCGCGTCAAACGGACTCTCATGTGAGATACTGAAGGACATCGCCGGACATGAGCGTGTCGCCGTATGCCGCAGACAATGATTATGATATAAATATTCTTATTATAAGAGGTAGAACATGAAACTGACAGAAATACGCAGTATATTCGGCGACGTTGAGAAGTACGCCGGAACGGAAATTACAATCGGCGGCTGGGTAAGAAGCGTGAGAGCGTCGAAATCCTTCGGATTTATCGTGGTGAATGACGGTTCATGCTTCGATACGATTCAGGTCGTGTATGACGAGAAGCTCGCGAACTTTGATGAGATCAGCGGACTTAACGTCTCAAGCGCAATAATCGTTACGGGCGGACTTGTGATGACTCCCGAGGCAAAGCAGCCGTTTGAAATACATGCGACACGCGTTGAAGTCGAGGGTGAATCAACTCCCGATTATCCGCTTCAGAAAAAGCGTCACAGCCTTGAATTCCTCCGTACGATACCGCATCTCAGACCGAGGACAAACACATTTCAGGCGGTTTTCCGCGTACGCTCGCTCATCGCATTTGCAATACACAGCTACTTCATGGAGAATAACTTTGTCTACGTCCACACGCCGCTCGTCACAGCAAGTGACTGCGAGGGCGCGGGAGAAATGTTCCGCGTGACGACTCTTGACATGGACAATCCGCCGAAAAAAGACGACGGCAGCGTAGACTTTTCAGAGGATTTCTTTGGTAAGAGCACGAATCTGACGGTCAGCGGCCAGCTTAACGTCGAGACTTACGCGATGGCGTTCCGCAACGTCTATACCTTCGGTCCCACATTCCGCGCCGAAAATTCAAATACAGCACGTCATGCGGCGGAGTTCTGGATGATCGAGCCGGAGATGGCATTTGCTGACCTTCGCGACGATATGGTGCTTGCCGAAGGACTTATCAAGTACGTCATCAAGTATGTACTTGAGAAAGCGCCGAAGGAGATGGAGTTCTTCAACAGCTTCGTCGATACGGGGCTTATCGAGCGCTTGACGCACGTCATGACCTCCGATTTCGCGCACGTCACGTATACCGAAGCGATAGAGCTGCTTGAAAAGAATAAGGATAAGTTTGAGTTCAAGCCTTATTGGGGCTGTGATCTTCAGACGGAGCATGAGCGTTATCTGACCGAGCAGGTGTTCAGACGCCCCGTGTTCGTAACGGATTATCCGAAGGAGATAAAAGCATTCTACATGAAGCTAAACGACGACGGCAAAACTGTTGCGGCGATGGACTGCCTTGTGCCGGGAATCGGTGAGATAATCGGCGGAAGTCAGCGTGAGGATGACCTTGACAAGCTTACCGCTAGAATGGATGAGCTGGGACTTGACAAGGACAGCTACGGCTTCTATCTTGACCTGCGTAAGTACGGCAGTGTCCGTCACGCGGGCTTCGGGCTTGGATTTGAGCGGTGCGTGATGTACCTTACTGGCATCGCAAACATCCGCGATGCGATAC
>CAZMRH010000016.1:0-19845 GCA_964568705.1 uncultured Lachnospiraceae bacterium | reverse complement strand
GTAAACGAGAAGCATCGGCTTGAACTTGGGATCGAGAATAGCTTTGTTTTTCATAATAATTCCTTTTTGATAAGTGTGTCGGACTTGCTTAACGAATTATATGCTTATCAGAGTGCCTTGTACTTCTTGAGCATTGATGCCGCGTCTTCGTCTATTACGAAAACGACATTCTGATGAAGCTGAAGGATGGACGCCTGGACCATAGGTGTAACTTCGCCTTCAAGTGCATCGCGGATAGCCTTGGCCTTGCCCTTGCCGTTAGCGACGAGGACGATCTGACGAGCCTTGAAAATGTTGCCGATACCCATTGAAAGGGCCTGTCTCGGCACTTCATCCGCGGAATTAAACAGACGTGAGTTTGCCTGAATGGTGCTTTCGGTAAGCGTTACGACATGTGTGTCAAGGATGAAGTCCTTTCCGGGTTCGTTGAAGCCGATGTGACCGTTGTGACCGATTCCGAGTACCTGAAGGTCGATTCCGCCCGCGGCCTCGATTGCCTTGTCGTAGTTTCTGCATTCCTTCTTCGCATCGGGCGCGTTGCCGAGAAGAACGTGAGTGTTTTCCATGTCGATGTTGACGCCGGAGAACAGATTCTTGTTCATGAAGTAGCGGTAGCTCTGATCGTTCTTGGGGTCGATCGGGTAGTATTCGTCAAGGTTGTATGTGGTGACCTTCGAGAAGTCAACGCGGCACTCCTTGTTGAGCTTGATAAGTTCGGAATAGAGACCTAAGGGTGACGTACCGGTTGCAAGACCGAGTACGAAGGACGGCTTTGCGCTGATAGCTCCGCCTACGACGGAAGCCGCCTTACGGCTGAGCGCATCGTAGTCCTTGCATACGAAAAGGGTAACGCCTGACTTTTTGCCGTTTGAGTAAGCCTTTACATCATTTGTGTTCATAACGTGAAATACCTCCGATATATGTTTTTATAATATTAAAATTACTGTCAGCTATAATTATATCGGCATCCTTGCCGGTTTCAAGTGAGCCTTTGTGCGCATCTACGTTAATAGCCTTCGCGGGATTAAGTGACGCCGCCGCTACCGCTTCTTCGATTGAAAGGGAAGTGTTCGAGTAGAGATTGTATACCGCACGGTTGAGCTTAAGCACACTTCCGGCGATAGTGCCGTCCGCAAGCAGACAACGGATACCGTTCACCGTAACATCCTGTCCGCCGAGGTCGTAGTGACCGTCCTCAAGACCGCCGGCACGGATGCAGTCGGTGATGAGTACGAGCTTGTCCCCCTTAGTCTTTGCGACAAGCGAGAACAGACCCTTGTTAACGTGGAACGTGTCCGCGATAAGCTCGCATGAGACATTGTCCGACGTGAGTGCCGCGCCCACAACACTGGGATTGCGGTGCTGAAGGGGAGTCATCGCGTTGAACAGATGCGTCGTATGACGCGCGCCAGCGTGAATTGCGTCCATCGCTTCGTCGTATGTTGCGCCGGTGTGACCGATTGAAATGAGCACATCGGTATCGTGCGATACTTCCTTGATACACTCGATACCGCCGTCCATTTCGGGAGCAAGTGTAAAGAGCTTGACGATGTCGCTGTGCTTCTTAATGAATGATGCATCGGGTGCGAGGATATGCTCCTCAGCCTGCGCTCCCTTCTTTGACGGATTGATGAACGGACCCTCGCAGTTTATACCGAGAATGTTCGCACCGCAGTATTCTGTTTTCTGCTGATTTCTGAGACTGCGTGCAGTGTCGAACGCCTCTTCGATCTGTGACTTTGCGACGGTCATCGTAGTCGGACACCATGATGTAACACCGTTGGCGACGATCGCTTCGGCCATCTTGCGAAGTCCGGCGATATTGCCGTCTGACGCATCCTCGCCGAGGTATCCGTGAATGTGGATATCGACAAGTCCCGGTGCGACGTATGAGCCGTGAGCGTCGATTATCTCATAATCGGTGAAATTCAGCTTGTTTTCGTCGACAATGCCACGGATTTGATCGTCGAAAATGACGGCCTTGCCCGAAACAGTCTTATCGGGAAGTATTACTTTCCCGTTAATAATACATTTCATATGACCCTCCTGTCAGTATTATTATACCAAAACCAAATTATTTTAATATTACCACGGATTATCGCTGAAATCAATAAGTTAAGATGAAATTTTTAGCATTATTTTGTCGCATGCTCAAATCAGATAATTTCACCGGTGCATACCACCCCGTCATGCGACACCGCACGTATGTCCATCGTGCGGCCGACCGGGCACTCGTCCGACGGTATCCGGAATTCGACATAGTGCTCACTGTGGCCGAGGATGAAGCCGTCCCCGCCCTCCTCGATAAGCACATGCGCGGGGTTTGATGCGTCGTGTTCCTGACAGTATTCATCAAGCAGCGACGACTTAATCTCCGCCTGCATCGCTTCGAGCTCCTTTACCCGCTCGCGTTTCACCTCATACGGTACCTGATCCTTCATCGCTGCCGCCTCTGTTCCCTTACGGATTGAATAAGGAAAGATGTGCAGATGAAGAAACC
This sequence comes from uncultured Lachnospiraceae bacterium, assembly GCA_964568705.1. Classification (GTDB taxonomy): domain Bacteria; phylum Bacillota; class Clostridia; order Oscillospirales; family CAG-272; genus CAZMRH01. The sequence goes on along the minus strand of CAZMRH010000016.1, from coordinate 17,345 downwards.
GCACCCCACGGCAGAATTCTAGCGTTTCGCGAAATTCCGCGTCAGTCTCGCCGGGGAATCCTACGATAACATCAGCAGAGAGCATGAGCTGCGGCATGGCGGATTTAGCCTTATTTATGTGTGACAAGAGCATATCGCTGTTGTAGCGGCGGCGCATCCTGCGGAGAACGCCGGTCGAGCCGCTCTGCACGGATATGTGAAAATGCGGCAGAAGTGCGGGAATGGCGGTAACTTCGTCAAGAAAAGCGTCGGTAAGTATCGTCGGTTCAAGTGAGCCGAGCGTCAGACGCTTCACGCCGTCGATCTTTGCGACATCGCTGATAAGTCCGGCGAGAGTGCATGATCCCGTATCGCGGCCGTATGATGCAGTCTCGATACCCGTGAGGATTATCTCGGACATGCCGCCCGAAGTCAGCGTACTCACTTCATTAATTATATCATCATGCGGCTTCGAGCGTACCTTGCCTCGAAGCGACGGTATTATGCAGTACGCGCATCTGTTGTCGCAACCGTCCTCAATCTTGACGTATGCGCGGCTGCGGCGAGGCTTAGTTACAGTGAAGCCATCGTATGGCGCACTGTCGATAGGGGCTGACAGAAGCTTGTGTTCACGCTTACCGCCGATTATGTCAAGGACAATAGCGGGAATCTTATCTTTGTCCGTATTGCCGGTGACGACCGTGACACCGTCAAGCCCGAATATTTCATCTGGCGACAGCTCTGACGCGCATCCCGTCACGATCACCGCACCTGCGCATGACGCGGCACGCCTGATGTGCTGGCGCGATTTGCGCACTGACTCCGCGGTGACGGCGCAGGTGTTGATTATTGCAGCGTCGCAGGTATCACCGAAGGGCACAATAACAAAGCCGGATGACTCAAGCGTCTCGGCTATAGCGTCCGATTCATATTGATTGACTCTGCATCCGAGGGTGCAGATTGAAGCCGTGTATGTTTTGTTCATCGGAATACCGCCTGAATTAATTATTAATCGAGATACCAGATCAGCCGTGCCTCATCGCGGAACTGCGGCTCGGTATAGTACGCGTATTCGTCAACCGGACACAGCACCGCGCCCTGCTTGTGATAGAAATTCACCGCGGGAACGTTGACGTTCTGACACTCTATCTTCATCTGTATTAAGCCGTTTTCGCGCGACCGTTTTACCGTCATGTCAAACAGTGCCTGACCGATGCCCTGATGCTTGTATGCGTCGTCCACACGAAGGTCCCACAGCACCGAAATGTCATCTCTGCCGTCCAGCATATTAACTCCGGGAGTGCGCGCGACGACGGTTGCCGCACCGACCGGATGTTCACCGTCGAACGCCATAAAGAACGCCCATCCGGAAATGTCAAAACTATTCGCCCACCATGTTGTTTCACTGATGATGTTGCCGGTACAGAACTTCTTTAAGTACGGTGTGACCGGAACCACATTAAGCGTGAATCCGCCGAGCCCGCGATTTATTCTTTCTATTTTGTAGATGCTTGTCACATTGACCTGCATGGGTATGCTGTCGTACATCGGGAAATACGATTCATCGACCTGTTTGCATGTAATCATGTGTACCTCACGATTTTTGTACTTGAACTATCATTTTAACATAATGCGCCGGTAATTTCAATGAATTGCGCAAGTTTTTTATTTTGCGCTGAAAGTTATTGATTTGTGTATCATCGCGTGTTATAATTTATCCGGCGGAATTAATCTGCACATTTTAACAGAATCAGGTGATAATATGAAAAAGATACGCCTTGACTGCTTTCCGGACGGAAAAAAGAATGCACTGACGATGAGCTACGACGACGGCAGAGTACAGGATCGCCGCCTCGTGGAAATATTCAATAAAAACGGTATACGCGGAACGTTCCACCTCAACGGTACGGGCTTCTTCGAGAATCATTCTATGGTGCCAGACGCGGAATTTGTGCCTCTCGACGAGATAGCCGAGCTTTACCGCGGACATGAAATTTCATGCCACACATGGTCGCATCCGTATCCTGAGTCGCTTCCGGACGCACAGATGGACTTCGAGATACGCGAGAACAAGCGTGAGCTTGAGGAGCATGCAGGCTACATAATGCGCGGAATGTCGTATCCGTTCGGCAGCTATAGCGACAGCATTATAAGGATATGCCGCGCCGCCGGAATGATGTATTCGCGTGCGGTCAGATCTACATGGGCTTTTGATCTGCCGAATGATTTCATGATCTGGGAGCCGACCTGTCACCACAGCGAGCTTGCCGAGTGGAAAACGCTGAAAAAGAACTTTCTCGCACCGCTTCCCGGTGATAAGATGAGACTTCTGTACGTCTGGGGACACAGCTATGAGTTCGACGCGGCCGGGAACTGGGACGTTATCGAAAACTTCTGTACAGAATTCGGCGGACTTGACGAGATATGGTATGCGACGAATATAGAGATATACGACTATATCACCGCGCTCCGCTCACTTGTCATAAACGGCGAGTGTACGATGGCGTATAATCCGTCGTCAGTGAAGCTGTGGCTCAGTGTTGATGATGAGCCGGTCGTGATAAATCCATGCGAAACCTTAAAACTGTAAACTCATAATTAAATTTATATTGACTTATTATAATATTACTGTATATGAATATGAATTGAAGACAAAATACATATTATAACGACATAATATTCAACACAAATATTGACAATGTTAGAGAAATATGATATTATATACTAAATAAATTATTGGAGGTAATTAATATGGATCAGCAGAACTTTCAGCCTCAGCAGCAGCCGCCTATTTATCAGCCGCCCGTACAACCGCAGTCAAACGCAAAGTCGATAGTGGCTTTGGTTTGCGGAATACTTGGTATTATCGGCTCGTTCATTCCCGTTATATGCTACTTCACACTTGTTCTTGCAATACTCGGAATAGTATTCGGCGCACTCGGAATGAAGCAGGCAAAGTTTACGAACACAGGCAAGGGACTGGCAGTTGCGGGACTTGTTCTCGGAATTGTTGGAGCATCATTCGGAGTAGTCGGCGTAATCTGCATCTGCACAGCTGCTGCGGCAGTCGCATCTCTCGGCTCACTTTATTAATTCATTACGAATACAAAACCTTGCACAGCTTAAAGGAAGTGGGCTACCCACTTCCTTTATTTACAGGAGCATAAACCATGTTACCATCCTTTGAATTATTCGGAAAAACGATCTCGGTCTATATGCTTTGCGCGGCGGCAGGGATACTCATGATGTTGTTTTTCTCATACAGGACGGCAAAGCGGCGCGGACTTGACGAAGTCGAGATGATAATAACGGAGCTTGTGGCGTTTATCGGTGTCGCGGTCGGTTCTCACCTGCTGTACGGCATAACCAATATAGATAAGATAGCCGTCATTGTCAGAAACCCGGATAAAATCACGTCGCTAAAGCATCTCTGGGAATGCATCTCAGAAATATTTGGCGGTGCGGTGTTCTACGGCGGACTTATCGGCGGAATCATCGTCGGCAATCTATATCTGCGTAAGAAAAACCTTTCCTCAGCCTATACCGATATTGCGGCTTGCGCGATACCGCTGTTTCACACCTTCGGAAGGATAGGCTGCTTTCTCGGCGGATGCTGCTACGGTAAGGAATGCAGCGTCGGCTTCGTCTACAAAAATTCACTGTTGCCGGATGCGAACGGAGTTGTCAGATTCCCGATACAGCTTGTCGAGTCGGCATTTAACCTGATTTTGTTTATCGTCCTGTGGCGGCTCCTGATGAAAGATAAGTTTCAGGGAAAGCTGCTCGTCGTGTATCTGCTTTCGTACGCTCCCGCGAGATTCATTATCGAATTCTTCCGCGGCGACGATATACGCGGCTTCCTGTTTTCGCTTTCGACCTCGCAGATAGTGAGCATTCTCATCGTGCTTACGGTCACGGGAATACTTCTATATAATAAGGTAAAAAAGCCGAAAGATAACACGTGATGCGCTACGTAAAAGCAGCGGCAACAGACGAATGTCTGTCATGCCGCTGCTTTTTTATCGGATTATTTTACTTGCTCTGCCGCGCACCTGATATCGCAAAGCACCGCTTTCATGTCCGGCGCGCCGAACGATGCAGTGCCGATGACGAAGTTTTCCGCGCCTGCTTTCGCACACAGCGCGGCAGTTTCCGCGTTGATGCCGCCGTCAACCTGTATAATGCTATCCGGCGAGTGCTCATCAAGAATCGAGCGAATGCGGGCGATCTTCGGAAGCATGTCATGCATGAACTCCTGTCCGCCGAAGCCCGGCTCGACAGTCATGACGAGGAACCTGTCGGCGTGACCGATGAAGGGAATAATATCGTCAGCCGGAAAAGAGGGGCGAAGCGACACCGCGGGTGTCATACCGTGAGCGCGGATATCGTCAAGCATCGCACAAACCGCACCGGTGTCGGCGATATCGTGATGCACGGTAACTGATGATACGCCGATGTCCGCAAGACGGTCAATGTATCTGTAGGGACAGACGGTCATCATGTGAACGTCGAGCGGCAGATGTGTGATACTGCAGATTTTTTTAATTATATCAAAGCCGAAGCTTATATTCGGAACATATACGCCGTCCATTACGTCGGCATGGAGCGTATCCGCACCGGCGTCCTCGGCACGTTTTATCTCGTTCTCAAGGTGCAGAAAATCGCAAGCAAGTATTGACGGAGCGGTGATGATTTTCACTGTATCCTCCCGAAAAAAATTTTAGGTGACCGCCGCTCATTTTTGAATGTGAAAGAGGGCGGCAATTATATCAATTGACGACAAACGGAAAATAGCTGAGGAATGGCGTCGGACGTCGCTGTATCACGCCCGAAAATTCGCCATATCCTGTTATTGCAGGGAAACCTGCCTGAAACAGTATTACGCCGGAGCATACGCGGATATGTAAAAATCAGGACGTGTGAAAAATGCGGACTGCGTCGGCGATCATGGGTTCACCTCGATAAGCAGGCATACCGCGTGTGCGGATATGCCTTCAAGCCGACCGGTGAACCCCATTTTTTCCTCAGTCGTGGCTTTGACGTTGACGCGTGACACGGCGATGCCGAGGTGAGCGGCGAAGGAAGAGCGAATCTCGTCGATATGCGGCGACAGCTTCGGAGCTTCCGCGATGAGCGTCGCATCAACGTATTCAATTGCGTAGCCGCATCTCCCGATTCTTGCTGAGACATCCTCTACAAGCTTCATACTGAACATACCGGCGTAATCATCGGAAGTATCGGGATAAAGCGCGCCTATATCAGGAAGTCCCGCCGCACCGAGGAGTGCGTCCATTACGGCGTGAGCGAGAACATCACCGTCGGAGTGAGCTTTCAGCCCAGACTCATACGGTATCGTCACGCCGCCGAGTACAAGCGGCTTGCCATTTTCAAAGCGGTGGGCGTCGTACCCGTGACCTATCCTCATTTCTTATTCCTTCTTTCAAGTATCGACTCGGCTGCAGCGATATCATCCGCCACGGTTATTTTAATGTTGTCCGCGTCGCATTCGACGAGCTTTACCTTAAATCCGAGGCGCTCTGCGAGCATGCAGTCATCGGTCGCGGCAAATTTATCCTTTTCGGCCATGTACGCGGCGGCACGGTAAAGCTCGGTCATGAACACCTGCGGCGTTTTGACGAGCCATACGGAATCGCGGTCTACCGTTTTCTCGATAAATCCCGTACTGTCCGAAATTTTCACCGTATCGGTGACGCGTGACGCTGCAGCCGCGGCACGGCTTGAGTAAGCTGCATTTACCGTATCACGTATGATTTTATCCGTCACAAGACATCGCGCACCGTCGTGGATTGCGATGTACTTCGATTTATCGCTCACCGCGTCAAGACCGAGCTTCGAAGACTTCTGACGTGTATCACCGCCTGCGATGATTTTCTTAATTTTAGAGATTCCGTAGCTGCTGCGGTACTCGTTAAACACCGGAATATCTTCGCTCCGGCCGACAAGTATTATTTCATCGATCAGCGGCGACGACTGAAACATTTTGAGCGTCCTCACGATGACAGGTACTGAGCCAAGCTCACAGTGCTGCTTTAAGCGTGATCCGAAGCGTGTACTGCTTCCGGCGGCAAGTATGACAGCGGAGGTAAACGGATGTGACGCGCCGGTAAGCGCTGATAAAATACTCATGTCGGCATCCTTTCATGCATGATTCATAGTATCATTATTGCCAAAGTAGGCACATAACTTCACCCGAACTGTATTTACACTATCATTCCGTTCTCATTCTTGAGCATTTCGTCAGCTGAGGCGAGAATATCGGAGAGGTTTGTACCCTCCGCAAACTTACGGTATAATTCGAGCGTATAGCGGACGATCTCCGAATCCTCATCAAGCGACGTAAGGGAAACAAGCGTGTTTTTCACGTCAACTTCCGCGACCGCGTTGTCCTTTACATATTTATAAAGTGCCGCCGCAGTACCGATGCTGATGTATACAGGATGAGAGCCTTCATTTATAACGCTGAGAGACGCGCCGGTCAGACGATCGGACTTCGCGAGCTTGCGCGGTATGTCGTTGCCGACTCTCGCACAGGTATCGCCCAGCGCGATATTGCCGAAGCGTCGGATGAGGTCGTTGACGTGGTCGATAAGCGGTGCGACTGGGACTTTGTATGCCGATGCAAGTGCGACCGCGCTCTGTATCATCGCATTCGTCACGATAAGACGAACGTTACTGTCGGCGATGCTCTGCCAGATGTATTCGTAACCGAGATAGTCGCCGAGATATGCGCAGACAGCATGTCCCATGTTGTGTATGTACAGCTTGCGCTCGATGTAGTAGTGGAACGGCGCGAAGGGAACTATGTTCGGGATTTCGGGGAATTTGCCTTTTATCGCATTACGGTCGATGGGAAGCACGCAGTATTCCTCAACACATATGCGGAGGGGATTCTCGGCGCGGTCCTCGGGCTTCGGCACAGGTACCATGCGTCCTACCGACGTCTCGACAAGACCGATCTGATCAAGCTCGTCGGGCGTGAGAAGCGGCTCGAGAAGTGAGTGTATGTACTTGTCCGCGTCCATAAGATTCTCGCAAATCAGAAGATTGAGCGGAGCTTTTCCCGCAGTATATCTTGCCTTGATGCCACGCGCAAGATTTGGTATTATGTACTTTATCGCGCCCGCACCGACGCAGGTCACGCACACGTCGGCGTCCATCAGCACTTTTTCCTCGGCTTCGGCATCAGTTCCGTCGGTCGCCGATACGTTTCTGACGATTATTTCGCGGTTGCCGGAATTCGATACGATGCATACGGGATACTGATGATCGCGCATCATCTGCTCTACTACGGGCTTTGCAACGTCGACAAAGTTGATGTTTGCGCCGCACTGTGAGAACAGTGGGCCGATAAAGCCGCGTCCGATGTTGCCCGCACCTATGATAACAACATTCATAATATTACCTCTTTATATAATAAAATTTATCAAAATAATCCAAATTAAAATTTGCACTTTACCTTCGCCGCATTTTATGTTACAATATGTAAAACCAAACTTTACGGGGTGATATTATGACATGGGATGAGCTTGAGAAGGTCTGCAAAGAATGCACTGAATGTGATCTGTGTAAATCAAGAAAAAACTGCGTATTCGGGGCAGGAAACCTTGATGCTGAACTGATGTTTATCGGTGAAGCGCCGGGAGCACGAGAGGACGAATCGGGAATACCGTTCGTCGGCGCTGCCGGCAAGCTGCTCGACAAATACCTTACGGCAGTCGGGATCGACCGCGATAAAGTGTACATAACGAACATTCTCAAGTGCCGACCTCCCGAAAACCGTGATCCGCTTCCGGAGGAGCAGGACAAGTGTATCGGCTATCTGCGCGAGCAGTTGAAACTTATACAGCCGAAGCTCATCGTATGCCTCGGACGCATATCGGCGATGCGCATAATAAAGCCCGATTTCAAGATAACCGCCGAGCACGGCAAGTTTTACAAAAAGGGCGACTATACCGTGTCAGCCGTGTTTCATCCGGCCGCACTGCTGCGCGATCCGCGCAAAAAGGAAACCATGCTTGAGGATATGAAGGCGATACGCGCGTTCCTTGACGGAGACGTGCAGTGATCACAACGCGGAAATAAGCGACGATACCCAGTCATATAAGGGACATAATAGAATCGGGATCAGGATCGCAGGCAGATAGTTTGCGATCTTGATCTTTGTTATTCCGCAGAGATTCAGCCCGAGACCTATTATCAGTACCGCGCCCGCGCACGTCATTTCTGCGATTACCGTATCACCCAGGAACGGTGTGACATATCCCGCAAGCAGGACTATCGCACCCTGAAAGACAAATACGAATACGGCGGAAAAAATAACACCGATACCCATCGTCGACGCGAACACAATTGCCGAGATGAAGTCGAGCACGGATTTTGTATATATCATTTCGTTGTTGCCGGTAAGTCCCGACTGAAGCGAGCCGACTATCGTCATCGCACCGACGCAGAACACGAGCGACGCGGTGATAAAGCCCTCGGAAAAGCGTGAATTTGAATCCTGCTTTGTCTTTTTACCGAGCCTGTCCGCAAATGATGTGATGCGTCTGTCAAGGTCGATGAGCGTGCCGATGACCGCACCGATAACGACCGACAGAATCAGAATAATTGTGTTTGAGCCCTTAAGCGCGTTTGATATGCCGATGTACAGCGAACACAGCCCGATTCCGATGAGAAGCGCGTCCGCAAGCCTTTTAGGTATGCCTTTTCTAAATAATATCCCGACGAGAGAGCCGAGAAGCACCGTCGCCGTATTTACGATAACCCCTACCATTTTTTATTCTCCGTTTATTCTGTATCCGACGATGCCGTACCTGCGCCGTCCGATGAAGTAGTGACCGCTGCATCCGAGTAAAACCCGCGTATCTCATCAGTGACGCCGCCCGTATTGTCACGGATGTCACTGTAACGGTAGAAGATGCTGCCGGAATACGACTGAAGTTGCGCAGCATATGAGAGCTGTTCGGTTATAGCACCTGCGGTATAGCCGCCGTCCGCACCGTAGCGGTATGCGGCATGTGAAATGACAAGCGGTACTCCGCACGCGTCAAGCGACTGATTCCACCAGTCGGCGAGAACGTTAAACGGTGCGTTCTCGTCGTCCGCGCTCCAGTACAGCTGTGGTGCTATGTAATCGACGTAACCGCCCCGGACCCATGCGAGTGAGTCGCAGAATACCGCGCTGTAGGATTCTGTCGCGCGCGTCATATCCGTGTTTTTCCATACACCGAACGGTGCGACACCGAACAGACAACCGTCATCCGCCGCCTTGACTGCCTTGTATGATGCCTCAATGAGAGCATTTACATTGCCGCGCCGCCAATCGTCCTTTGGAGCACCGTCGCCGTATGTCATGAACGAATCAAAATCATTGAATACAGCGACCTCATCCTGACCTGTGTCGGTATTCAACGTCGTTACGGGATATGGATAAAAGTAATCGTCGAATATAACGCCGTCAACGTCGTAGTTCGTGACGATTTCGGTGATGCCGTCCGCAACGAGCCGACGCACCTCGGGGATTCCGGGATTAAGATAAAGATTTCCGTCAGAGTAAGCGACGCACCATTGGGGATGAGCCTTGACAGGCGACGAATCGGCAAGTACCGACGTGTCGGTCGCGGGTGACGACTTGTTTCCGACAGCGGCACGGAGCGGATTTACCCACGCGTGTACCGCGATACCGCATTTGTGTGCTTCGGTTATCATATATTCAAGTGTGTCAAGCTGCAAAGTGCCGTTTGTTGAAAGATACTTTGATACGGGAAATACTGTGGATGAATACAGTGCGTCACACGACGGTCTGACCTGAAAAAATAGAGAATTAAGCCCCGCGTCGGATGCCGTTTTGACTATTTTATCGACCTCAGCCTTAAGCTGATCTGCGGAAAGATCCGGTGCGGACGGAAAATCAAGCCCGTACACTGATGCGATCCACACGCCGCGTATCTCGGATATTTCAATTTTTGTTACATCCGGCTCAGGTACTTTCTCATTTTGTTTTTTAAAGCAAAGTATCAGCACGACTGCCGCGATGAGCGTGGCGACGGACAGAATGATGATGAGCCACAGCCGTAAATCCTTGGGCTTGATCTTATTCATCCCGTCACCTCCGAAAGTGTTATTTTACGCTTTTTGCCTCAATGCAGTTGATTTTTATTCCTTTATCTGAAAAATTATGTTCGTATTCGGTCATAATATTTGTGTCGGCATGCTCCGATGAATGAAGGTCGCGCGTTGAAAACACCATATCGAAGCCGGACGAGGCGACAGTTTCGAGCGAATAGTCGAACAGTGCGGTGTTGTCGGTCTTAAAGCGAAGATATCCGCCGGGGATTAAAAGCTTTTTGTACTTTTTCAGAAAATCGGGATGTGTCAGTCTGCGCGACGCGTATCCCTTCTTGTCCCAAGGATCACAGAAGTTGATGTATATAGCCTCAAACGTATTTTCGGGGAAATATTCCTCAAGACCTGATGCGTCAGCCGGAATAAAGCGGACGTTTCCGCGCTCACTCATTGGGATGTCCCATGTCTCGCCGGACGGACATACCGTTCCGTCAGGCTTCAGCCATCCGCCGTTTGGAGCAAGTGTGCCGAGCGAATGAATGCCTGCGTACTTTTCGGCGGCGATAACGATAATGTCGCTAATTTTTTCCATGGCATAGTAATTGTATTCGTCCTCCGCCGCAGACATGCCGCAGATAAAGTCGCCTTTACCGCATCCGATTTCAAGGCGGAGCGGACGGTCATTTTCAAAGGGCGCGGCGGGAGCATCAAAAAGTGTCTCCGGCTTCGCGATAACAAGTGATGACAAGGCCAGGAGCCTGTCCGCACCATGTTGCTTTTTTCTCATTCTCATATTGCATTTCTCTCCGGGGTTTGTTATAATACGAAAAGAAGGGCTATAATTGCCGATATTAATTCGGTAAGCAGGATTCAGTTATGCTTGACCTCAATCGGCACAAAGTGGCAAATTCCGCGTCAGCGGAATTAAGCAGTCATTGATAGCCGCTCTGCGGCTATTATAGCACAAAACTTCGCTGAAATCTATAAAATTTTCAAAGTGGAGAAATTTGTTTATGAATATTAATGATTTCAGGGTATCGCTTGCCGATGCGCTTGTCAGACGCGGAATCCCGCAAGAACTTGCGGAAAGTAAAAGCGTGGAGCTTGTGGAGGACTTCACTCCCGAGGAGCTTGATGAGGTGGTGCGAGCGGAGGACATGACGAGTTTCTCGGGCTTTTCAGACGAACTTGCAAGATATATAAAGGGACTGTATAAGTCTGAACCTGCAAAATCCGCGAAGCCGGAAGCCGAACCGGATGAATGTGAACTGAGTGAAAAGGTATGGCTGACCGAGTCCGGCAAAAAGCACTTTACGGCGTACATCATTCTCATAGCACTGCCGCTATTCATTGCCGCTGTGGTATATTACAGTCTGTTCGGCGCGGCATTTGCGACACTATTCGCGATCCTTGCGGCAGGCGTGGCCGCGCTCATCGGCACGATTGCGGCGGGAAGCGCGTGTGCGATAGTCGGCATAGTTTACGGAATCACACGTTTCTTCAAGGCAGGTGCCGTCGGAGAGGGAATCTTCGAAATAGGACTCGGGCTTGCCGTCGCGGCATTTACTCTTGCTCTCGGAATACTCATCTATAATTTCGCGGTGAGGTTCATGCCGTATACGGTACGACAGGCGGCGCGTTTATATAAGCATATCAGCTCAGGCTTTGCGTCATTCCTTGATAAAAAGAAGAAGGAGTGTAACGAAAAATGAAGTATGCATCAAAATTTTTTCTTATAATTTCCGCCGGTGTACTTGTGCTCGGCATCGTGCTATGCTTTATCGGCAACGCAGTGGCGGCAAGCAGCGGAGTACAGCTGTTTTCGGGCGCTGAAGGGCGAATAGAGAGTTTCGTCGATACGGAAGCGAGTAAGATAACGCTGACGCTTGTCGACGCTGATGTGACGCTTTCAGGCGGCGCTGAGGACTCGTATATTCAGATAAAGAACTACGCCGACAACATGTATTCCTTCAAAAATGAGTTTGGAACGCTGATAATGAACGAGTACGACAACTGGACGGATATGCTTAAATTCTGGGACAGCGGCGTAGGCTTTAACGGGATGAGGCAGTTCCTCAGCTTCGGCAGCAAGGACAAGGGAGATAAAGAAGTAAAGATTTGCATCGGTGACGGTGAGGATATCAAATCCGTGAACATCACCGTGATAAACGGAAGTGTCACCGTAAGCTCGATGAATTCTTCGACCGACTACAATATATCGGTATCTAACGGCTCGGTGGAGCTTCAGGACGTAACAACGCTGTCGAATATCAACATTGTGTCGGATGCGTCATGCAAAGTATCACTGAAAAACTGCACGGCGAATGAAATGACGCTTGGTGCGAAAGCGGTCGAGATGACTGCTGACGCGATGACACTCGGCAATTTTGCGGTAACTGCGGAGAGTGGTTATGTAAATGCCGACTGCGCGTTTACGTCTGATAAGCTTGTGATTGACATTACTTCATGCGGAAACATGGGTATCGGCGGCGGCGCGACCTTCTCTGGCGACTACTACGCGCTTGCTGAAAAGAATGAGGATGGCACGGTTACAACTCTCGCCGAAACGGAAGCTAAGAAAGCGGTCAAGGCGAATGAAAAATTAGAAACACCGGAGAAGTATGCGGCTTTTAATGCCGCAGGCACAGAAGCACTTGACGTAAGGCTGACTTACACTTTGAATTGATTAATATAAAGGAGACATAGATGAACCACACATATAGGCCGCGCGGGACTTGTTCTACGCTTATCACCTTTGACCTTGAGGACGGCAGGGTTAAGAACGTCCGCTTCAAGGGCGGCTGTAACGGCAATCTTAAGGCGATAGGAATACTCACCGAGAATATGGATGCGAATAAACTCGTATTAATGCTTGAGGGCAATACCTGCGGCTTTAATAATACATCTTGCGCCGATCAGCTTGCAAAAGCGGTACGCGAGGCGATGGATGCGGAGAAATAAAAGGCGGATATGAGACAGGCTCTCTTAGACGGGGGGCGATAAGCTATGGTATACGGCGCGATCGTCGAAAAGGGCGAAAAGTATTACACGGATCTCGGCATAGTATTTTACGCTGTCGGAGATAAACAGTTGCAATACAATTGGCTTGTCACTGGATATGGGCGGTTTTGTAGGGCTTTGATACAGATGTGCAATTGGAAGAAGTACTCAAACATCCGATTCCGTATGCCAACGGGAGCGACAGACTTTGGGAATATCCACTTACGATACAAAATCCGCTTGCAAGTATTGAGCTTGTCCCGTGGACGCATCACTTACACTACTATTCTCTAAAAGCCGGAGTATTGTTGACCGCTTCCTGAACGAGTTCCAGCTGAGCGAAGAGATTGATAATCTAAGCCCCAATAAGAACGACTTTTTGCTTACGGGAACTTCGGTTTCAAAAGACTGGGACATTGTCAAAAACTTTCTGAGAACAATTCCGACGAACGCGGATATTGATAATCTGATTCCCGATAAAGCAGAGTTGAAAGAATGAAAAAGAAGTATGCCGACTTAGCACGTAAATACCTGAAAAGTAAAAAGTGTATAGGTGCGGCATGAAAAAACAGATGATATGGATGACGAGGAGGTAATACATAAGTGCCACTTATGGTACGAAGCAAACAATTGCCGTGACGAATATTTTGAGTTAGAAGCATCAAGAATATGATACATATTCAGATAAATAATGCAATAAATAAAAGGAGAGGGAACTATCCCGATAAAGCCATGTATTTCATCAAATCAGCAAACGCGAACTTTCAGGTGCGTGCATTCCGTGACGGAATTTTCAGAGTGCGCATGTCAAAGACCGACGACTTCGGGGAGACGCTGCTTGAGCGCTATAACGTACTTCAGGAGCCTGACGAAGTCGAAGCCGAAACAAGTCAGCAGGACGGTATCTTTACCGTAAAAGCGGGTGATGCATCGGTGAGAATCGACACGACGCTTGACCGCGTGTTCGTCACCGGACCTTCCGAACCTGTCGAATTTGAATTCGACGGCTTCGAGGGCAAACCATATAATAACAAGGGTTTCCGCATCAACATATCACTGACCGACGGTGAGCGTCTGTTCGGACTGGGCGACGAGAGCCGTAAGAGCATCGCACGCCGCGGTACAGTATCGCGCCTTGACATACGCAACATCGCGTCATATGGACCTATTCCTTACATAATGAGCGCGAATGGCTGGGGACTTCTCCTCAACTGCACCTATGCGCATACCATCGATATCGGCAAGAAAATCTCCGACAAGATAAGAATTGAAAGTCATAAAGGATTCGTTGACTTTTACTTATACGTACCGAAGTCGCATAAGCTCTCCGACGTGCTGGAACTGAACTCACGCATCGCAGGAAAGCCGCTCGTCATGCCGAAGTATTTCTACGGCTATACCTTCGTACTTAACGAGCAGACGAACGCGCGCGAGATGCTCTGGGACTGCAAGACCTTCCGCCGCGAGGATATCCCGTGCGACATGGTCGGACTTGAACCGCAGTGGATGGAGCATCATTACGATACATCAACAGGTAAGAAATTTGACGATGACCGCTTCTACATTCCCGGATGGCTGCCGCAGAATCAGAGCGGTGAAGCAACATGGTTCTATACGCTTCGCGAGATGGGCTTCAAATTCAGCCTGTGGCTCTGTCAGAATTACGACCTTCTCTGGGAAGAAGAAAGACAGGCAGGCATGAGAGCTGAAATATTCGGCAAAGAATATACATACGAGGGCGCGTCGATACTTGACCCGCACTTCGCTTGCCCCATGTACATGGACGGACTGACGAACCGTGAGGAAGCATGGTTCGAGCATCTGAAGAAGTTTGTCGATAACGGTGCGTCCGCGTTCAAGCTTGACGGTGCGTTTCAGGTAAACGACCATCCCGACAGACTGTGGGGTGGTAAGTACTTTGACGATGAGGTGCACAACGCTTACCCCGTATTTTACGCAAAGCAGATGCAGGAGGGCTTCACCGGACATACCGGACGCCGCGCGGTCATCTATACGCCGTGTATCTATGCCGGAAGTCAGCGTTACTGCGCATCATGGGCAGGTGACACGGGGGGCGGCTATGATACCGTTGTCGCGATGCTAAACTACGGTCTCAGCGGTCACACTAATGTGACGTGTGACATGGAAGCAACGTCGGTCTATGGCATACATTACGGCTTCCTCTCGCCGTGGACACAGCAGCTCGGCTGGAGAAACTGGAATCAGCCGTGGTTCCTCAGGGAGGAGCTTGAGGACATGATTCGCTACTATGCGAAGCTGCGCTCATCGCTGTTCCCCTACATCTATTCGATGGCGCATAAGTCGGCTGAAACCGCGCTTCCGCTTGCACGCGCACTGCCGCTCGTATATCCCGATGATGCATCACTTGACCATGTGACGAATGAGTACATGTTCGGCGACTCACTGCTCGTCGTGGTATTCGATATGAACGTGACGCTGCCGGAGGGCAAGTGGATCGACTACTTCACGGGCGAAGTATACGACGGCGGACGTACATTTGAATATAACGTACCCGAAGGACGCGGCGGCGCACTGTTCGTAAAGGCGGGCAGTGTATTCGCGATGATGCAGCCGCAGGATTACCTTGAAAAGGTGACACCCGACACATACGAGATAAAGATATATCACGGCACAGACTGCGAATTCTCACTTGTCGAGGACGACGGCTACACCTACGATTATCTTGAGGGTAAAGAAGCGAAAACGCTGTTCACTGTCACGAATACAACGAGCAGCGGCTTTGACTTCACGGTCGCAGCGCGTACCGGCAGCTTTGAGGGACGTGCAAAGCGTGAGGGCGACGAATATAAGGAATCAGATCCCGTTATACCCGCTATGCCCGATGTGACAGGCTTCACCGCGGTTATCGAAACGGCAGAGGCTGCAAGTGTCACGCTTGACGGAAGGCCGGTCGATTTCAAGACCGACGGCGGCAAGACATACTTCGATATTCCGAAGGAAGCTCACGCAGCGGGAACGCTTACATATAAAATCACACTGTAATACATAAAAAAGTATACGGGACGGAGTGATCTGTCCCGTATACTGACAATTGAGGTTATATGAGAAGAATAACGAAGAAAACCGTAATACGGTTTGCCGCATGGGCGCTTGCGATTGCGTGGATGGGAGTTATATTTTTCTTTTCCTCTCAGCCGGGTGCAGAGTCTGATGTTACGAGCGGCGGCATTGTAGATATCATCATACGCGCACTAAAAATCGATGTGACCGCGATGAGTGCGCAGGACGCCGAGAGCACATTCATGACGATAAACGGAATCGTACGCACCGCCGCCCACTTTACCGAATATGGGATACTCGGCGTACTTGTTACGATTCTTTCATTTACATATATGAAGAAAGGGCGCACCGTATTTGCAACAGCCCTCGGCGCGTCGTTCGCATATGCATGGAGTGACGAATTTCATCAAAGCTTTGTACCGCTTCGCTCGTGTTCTGTTGAGGATGTCGCGGTCGATTTACTCGGCGCACTGCTTGGGATAATTCTCGTGTATGTTGTTGCTTATGCGATAAACAAAAGACGGACAAAAAGGAAATGAAAGCGTCACTCTGTTAATTCACTCATGTTTTGCGAACAGCGTGATGTCCCATGCAGGAATACACGGTACACGTCGCAGATACAGCCTGTGCGCAGGGCACAGCTCATGTATTGTACGCGTCAGCGTAAAGATATCTTCGGTGCGGTGATAAACCGATACGGCAAGATGCGGTGAGCATCGCTTTATGAGACTGACGCTTCCGCGTATCGCCTGAGCTTCGTCGCCCTCCACATCATATTTTATAAAATCTATATATTCCGATTGAAACAAAGAATCAAGGCTTCGGCATTCGACCGTGCGGCTGCGGCTTCGTCTGTTCTGACCGTTAAGTCCCGCGCCGCGGCTGCCCGATGATGAAAACTCACGCACTCCGCAGGCATCGGATACAGCGAAATTCATCGGCGAGACACGGCACCGCGTTTCTTTCTCAAATGCGGCACACAGCTTCGCGAATGTCGACGGATCAGGTTCAATCGGGAATATTTGATTAATATCATCAAATGCTTCAATAAAGGTCAGTGTACTGTCGCCCTTGTAGGCACCGCAGTCGACGACCTTTTTTATTTTGCAGTCCGCAAAAATCTGCAGCAGGCTGTCACCGTAATCCTCACACAGCCCGAGATACTTAAGCTCACCCGTCAGACGGAACGCCATCATGTCACGGAACAGTCTTTGCGATGTATCATCCGAAAAAAGTGA
>CAZMRH010000015.1:0-21154 GCA_964568705.1 uncultured Lachnospiraceae bacterium | reverse complement strand
GGGGGAAAGCTTTCCCCCGAAGCCCCCTTCTGGGGTCAGCTTACGACGAAGGCTCACCTGCTCAGTCAAAATCACGCTATCCGCGTGTTTTGACTTCGATTCGGGAGTCTGCTTCGGTAAGCGGTGCTCCCTTGTCTGTGTGCTTCGCATTCGGAGATTGTCTCACATTAGTCTGTCGGTGAATAAGCGATATAAACCTGACGCTTTACACCACTTTTGTTCTGTTAATCCCTATTCGGGAGCGCGAGGGATAGTTCCCTCGCATCGTCCTCCTTGCCTTTCCTCGCACAGCCGTACCTTTCGTTTTCTTTTTATCCTCGCACAGCCGTACTCCTCGTCTCCCCGTACGCTATATCGAACAATTCCCGTATTCGCACGTTCTCGCCCGAAAGGTAAAGGTAGCCGAACAGGCACTCGAAGGCGGTGGCGCGGCGGTACTGATTGACAGTCGCGCTTTTCGGGATGTTGCCGGAATGGACGTTGTTGCGCCCGCGTCGGAATACGTCAGCCTCAGTCTCGGTAAGATGCGGTATAATCCGCTCGGCGGCATCGCTCTGAGAGGATGCCGTAACGTACCTGAGCGCCGCCTCACTCGGACGTGCCGCGCCGCCTTCAGTCACTATTCTCTCGCGGACAAGCACCTCAAGCACCGAGTCGCCGAGATACGCAAGATCACGCGATGAGTACGCGGTGGCGTTTTTTTCATCTGTCATATAGTTTTCTCCTGTCAGATTATGCGGCGGAAGTAGCGCAGGCGTATTTTCTGCGGAAGTGTCAGCCCTCCGTAGACAGAGCTGATAATGTCGGAAAGATAGTCCGCCTCCTCCGACAGCTCACCGAGTGTCAGACCGTGTGCGAATTCCGCCTTCTGGAACGAATTCATCACCGACACCACGTCCACCCGTGATAAATCGCCGTACTCACGCTTCATGCGTATTGCGTAGTCGCTCATAAGCTCGCCCTTTTCGGGAGCACATCCGATTGCATTGAAAATAGTAAATATTGCATCGTTCATATTCTTCGCAAGCTCTGTTTTGTCGACTGATTTGTCGGCGTACATGTTCTCGCTTCTCGCCATGTCGATGTACTCGAATCGCTTCTCCATCGCTCTCAGCGCACGGCGGCGGATGAAGCGGACGATGAGCGAGGCTGTGGCAAAAACCGTGAGGATTATCAGTAGCACCAAAAGCAGACGCATCGTTTTTTCATACGAAGTCAGCTCGACGGGGACGTCGGTATCAATATGCGGGAACCTCGCGTCGCTGTCCTCCGGCAGCTTTGTGACAAGCACGCCCTTATCGACATCATCACCTGACTGCGATGTGCCGGCCTCACCCGACGAATAGACGAGATCGTGATACTCGGGCGTCACCTCGTACTGCACCCAGCCCATATTCGGGTAGTACACCTCAATCCACGCGTGTGCGTCACTGTCGTACACGTCGCAGCGGTATGCGCTTTTCGCCGTTGCACCGTAGCATTTGTAGAAATCGGGTGCGATATACCCCTCGCAGTACCGCGCGGGTATGCCGTATTCGCGAAGTATCGCGGTTGCGGCTGTGGCGAAGTGCGTACAGTAGCCTTCATGTGTCTCAAAGAGGAACTGCTCAAGCGTGCTTGAATACGCGGATTCGGAAGGTGCCGTCGGAGTGAGCGTGTATGTGCCCGTGTCACAGAGATAATCGACGACTGACATCACCGTGTCGTGTATGTGCGCGGGATCGGACGTATCAACGTCACCCGGCACGATCGTATCCGCAAGCTCGCTTACCGCCGCACTGCTGCAGGTCGCGGTGTACGTCGTATCGGCGTAGTCACGGTACTTTTTTTCAAGTGCCACCGCGTCGTGAAGAGCTTTTTTTTCGGAATTCGACATCTCGGCGTAGCGCGTCAGGAGAAGTGAGTCGGAGTAGACGATCTGACCGTCGTACTTCGTCCCGAGTTCATTTTCAAGCTCCGCGGTAAGCGTATCAAGCGATTCCCCGGCGTCGTAGCGGTCGATATACTCAAGCGAGAGCGTATAATAATCAACTGAGCGCGAGTACGCACTGCCGACATTACCGCGATTCATCACCGGCACGAACGACACAGTGCTGTAGCCGGGATCAAGCCCGAACAGGCGCGAGGTGTACACGCCGTCGTAGAAGAACGAATACTTCTTTCCGATGGATTCGATCGACCCGCGCTTCAGAAAGCCGAGGTCGGTATTCATGACCGACGGCGTAAAGATGAGCATGCTCTCGCCAGTCATGCGGTAGACGTTGACCTGTTCGGTTGAAAATCCGAACAGCGAGAAGTTGTGGTACACGTCGTAATCGGTCACGCTGACGGATGAGGGGAACACGTATTTGTTGAAGTTGTATTTAACGGTATCCGACGAAAATTTCTTGCCGAACTCGGTGCGGAAGTCCGCGACCGCCTCGGAATCGGGAGACGTCCATGTATCAGTCGATGCGTCAAACGTCGTGCCTATCCAGCTTCGCAGATAGACCGGCGTGTTCTGCGAGGTCTCGGTAATGAACATTCGCTTACTTGAGTAGACGCGTTCATCAAAGCTTAGCGTGTGCGGAAACAGTACGGAATCCTCCGCGTACAGACCCTCGCCGTTCAGATCAACGCTGTCGCCGAGAAGATACGCCGTATAGTATGCACGCGCGGTGGTGACGGCATTGCTGACGGACGGAATATCGGGGAAGCGTGTTTTTGCGAGGGAAGCGGGCAGCCATACGGCGATGAGCGCAAGCACAAGTGCCGCCGCTCCCGCAAAGCCTCCCGCCGCGCGTATGCGAAAGTCGCGCTGCGATTTATCTTTTTTCGCGGAGCGCTTCTCATCACGGTCTGCGCGGATACGTTCAGCCTCGGTGACGGTCTCTGTCAGGAATTTGTCAGGCGTGGGTGACGCCCCCGGCTTCATCCTGACTATCTTCATAGCCTGCGCATGAATGAGCCGCGCTTTCTTTTTTTCTTCCCTACATGCTTTACGCTCGGCGCGGCGGGCTTTCTTTGATGCCGCACGCGCGCTTTTCTCATCGCGTCGGAGATTCTTATAGTACGCGCGCCGTGCCGCTTTAGCCTTCGCATAACCCAGGTCGGCGTTGATGGCGGCGGCGTAAACTGATGCGGCTTCATTCTTTACCGCGCGTTTTTCAGAGCGGCGTGCTTTCTTCGCGGTGCATTTTAATGAGCGCTTCTCCGCTTTTTTCACCTGACGCTCAAGCCGTCTGTCGTATCTTCCGCAGTAGCGGTAGTCGTAAGCCCACAGCGCGAGTACGGCGATGATGAAGCATATAAGCAGTGCAAATCCTGTGTTCGACTGTGAAATGTTGTAGGTGAATACAGGCGTGACGAACGCGGCGACAAGAATGGCGATGGGTATGAGCCGTACGCGTTTTATCAGGAAGAAGTAGAACACGGCGCTGATGATGAGCGCAAGCATCGCCACGGACGCCGACAGTAGCGTGTCGGGATCGTAGTGATACGCGTCCGGGAGCCTGTGGTCGGAGAGCATCGTATAGCCGAGTGATATGAGGGTGTCAAGGCAGTAGTTTACGAAGCGGAACACGGCTTCCGCGGCAAATCGCACGATATTGCCGCTTGAAATAGCTGTGATGCCGACGGTGAGCAGAAGTATGCCCGCGCCGCATACTTTGCCGATGCGGTTCACCGATGCCGCGGTGGCGGCTACGGTGAAAATCAGGCAGAAAAGCGCGGCAAAGCCCCGCGAGACGTAGAAGTCACGCGAGGCTGTCGGATGTATTATGTCCATCGCATCGCACAGAAACAGCACCAGTGCATACGTTCCGACGAATGACGCGGCGGCGCGGAACAGTGTGCCGACATACAGCGCCCACGCCGGCATATCGCGTTCGGGCGACATCATCCGCGCGGCGGCAGTCAGTCTGCGGGTTTTTTTATTCTGTGCTCGTGACGGTTTCGGATTTTTCACGGTAGCATCCTCTCTGGAAAAGGAGTTCTGAATGAGTGATGACGGTCTGTTTCCGTCCGATGCAGCAATAGAAGTCGTCAGATGCGGCAGTCACGCAATATCATTCCTGCCCCACAAGTTCAATCGCATCGGTGCTGACGCAGTAATACGTCTGACCGAGCTCCTCATATGAGGAGTATACGCCGGATATTTCGACTTCAGCATCCTCAGCCGGGTAATCGGCGGGATACGCGTGCTCGCCCGACCATATAAATTCAAGCCCCTGCTGACAGCACGCGGTCGCGTCCTTTATCACGCAGTAGTGATAGTGCGTGTCCGTTTCATCGAAATATGTCGATTTATACGTACCGCGCATATGGATAGTCTTGCCGACGTAGTCCTCGGGAGTGGTGACCATCAGGTACACCTCGGCGTAAACGACGGTACTGCTCATTGAGGCGAGGTCAACGTCGATACCGGGCGCACCCGTCATTTCCTCAGTCGCTGCCTCGGTGCGTATCGGACTTGAGTATTTCTTCGAGATGTCCTCCTCGGTTGACGAGGGATCTACTGTCGCGCCGGCGATCGCACCGGTCATGCTCGTCTCACTGACACCTTTGCGTACGCTTTTTTCAGCCGCACATGACGATGCGCAGAAAATCAGCGCAAGAACCAGTGCGGATATAAGGATTTTCTTCATTTTATCCCCTTATTTACGGATCGAGCTGAAGTGAATCGGCGGCAATCGATACGGATGCGGCGACAAACTTACCCGAAATGAGCACATACTTGCCGACTGCGGGGACAGGACCCGCGCTGTAAGTAAACGGCAGCTCCCATGCACCGTCGTAATACGGATGCTGTATCTTTGTAGGTGCGACTGACGACTGGATGCGTCCGTACAAACGGAGCGTTTTGCCCTCGAACACCTCGGGATGACCCATCATGTTCTGCACTTCGACTCTCGCGAGCGTCGATGACATCGTCGTCATGTCGTAGTCACACTCGGGACCCGAGTATGCTTCAATTACGGTAATGGTGACGTTTGTCAACCAGTACTTATCAAGCGCCGCATCGTCATTCTTTGCCATGCCCTTTGCGGTGATGAGCGAGCCGTTTGACGGAAGGTTCGACGTATCGGACGGCACAAGCTCCCACTGCCAGTCGCAGCACTTCGTATTGTCGGCGTAGCCCCATACGTAATAGCGCGCCTTATTTGAATAGCTGTCGTAAATCGTTGTGAACACGCCCTTTTTCGTGAAGCCCATTCCGGCGTACTGCACGCTTGAGTTCTGATCCTTGTACACGTTCTGATAAAGTGTGTATTCGTTATTATCGGTGACGTAAGGAATCAGATCGGGGCACGCGACGGCGGCGGTATTTCCCGATGCGCCGGACGAATTGGGCGAACCGGATGCCGTAGTAACAGCCGCGGTCGTATCTGCGGGAGAGGTAGACGTGCCGCTGCATCCGACGATGACGGTGCACATGACGATTATCAGAAGCAGTGAAACGATTCTTTTCATTTTATCTTCTCCTTATCGCGCCTACGGCGGTTAAAATCAGAAATGCGACTATGTCGGCGGCAACTATCGTTGAGCCGACGGGAGTTCCGGCGACGATCGAGACGAGAAGCCCGAGCGTCGAGCAGACCACGGATACTATCGCTGAGCAGATGATGACGGAGCGGAAGCTCTTGAACACGCGCATCGCCGAAAGCGTCGGGAAGATGATGAGCGCGGAGATCAGGAGTGAGCCGACGAGGTTCATCGCAAGCACGATGATGACGGCGACTACTATCGCGATGAGCAGGTTATAAGCGTTCGCGTTCGTACCTGTCGCAGTCGCGAAGCTCTCGTCAAAGGTGACGGCGAAGATCTTGTTGTAGAATACAACGAATATCGCAACGACTACAACTGAAAGTATCACGCACAGCCACACGTCAAAGGGCTTGAGCGTCAGAATCGAGGTCGAGCCGAACAGTGTGCTGCACACATCGCCCGATACGTTGGACGAGGACGAGAATACGTTGAGCAATAGATACCCGAGCCCCAGTGAGCCCACGGAGATCATCGCGACCGCCGCGTCACCCTTGATTTTCGTATTCTGACCGCTGCGCAGCAGCAGTATCGCACATATGACGGTGACGGGCAGAATTATTATCATGTTGTTCGTCATCTTGAGTATCATCGCGACAGCCATTGCGCCGAACGCGACATGGGAGAGGCCGTCACCGATGAAGGAGAAGCGTTTGAGTACCAACGTCACGCCGAGAAGGGACGAGCAAAGTGCTATGAGTATGCCGGCGATAAGTGCGTAGCGGACAAACGGGAACTGGAAGTAATCAACGATTTTCTGAAGTATGTCAGTCATTGTTGTCACCTCCGAGTCCCGCAGTAAATATCTTGCCGATGTCGCTCTTGAGGTAGTCCGTCTTTGCTCCGAAAAAGAGCGGCTCATGGCTGATATGCAGTATGTGGCTTGCGTAGTTCAGCGCAGCTGACAGATCGTGCGAGACCATAATTATCGTGATACCATCGATCTTGTTAAGCCCGTCGATAAGTGCATACATCTCGGCGGTCGCTTTCGGGTCAAGACCGGATACCGGCTCGTCGAGCACAAGCAGCTTATGAGTTGAGCAGAGTGCACGCGCGAGCAGTACCCTCTGCTGCTGACCGCCCGACAGCTCACGATAACACCGACGCTCGAGATGACGGATGCCGAGCCTGTCCATGTTCTCGGCTGCGGCGGCTTTATCGGCGGCATTATAGAACGGATGGAAGCCGCGACCGTTAAGCCTGCCCGAAAGCACTATCTCGCGAACCGACGCGGGAAAGTCCTTCTGCACGACAGTCTGCTGCGGGAGATAACCTATCTCGTCCGGACGCAGACCGTCGCCGACCTCAATAGTACCCGACATGGGTGACTTGAGGCGGAGCAGCGTTTTGATAAGTGTTGATTTACCCGCGCCGTTCTCGCCGATCACACACAGGTAATCGCCGACACTGACGGAAAAGTTCAGATTTTTTACGACGACGTTTCCGTCATATCCGAGGGACACGTCACGGCATGAGAGCTGTGCCATTATTACACTTCCTTAGTTAAGCGCGGTTTTGAGCGCGGTGAGATTCTTTTCCATGATGCCGAGGTAGGTTTCGCCTGCATCGACGTCGGTTTTTGTGACTGATTGGAGCGAGTCGATCTCGACGATCTTCTGATCCTTCGATTCCGTGTTCTGGATGATCGTGTTCGCGAGCTTGTGTTCTGTACCTTCGATCACCATGACGGATGTAAGTCCCAGCTCATCGACCTTGCTCGCGAGGAACACGATAGTTTCAAAGCTTGCCTCAGTCTCGGCAGAGCATCCGACGAACGCCGCAAAGTAGTTGAGGCCGTAGTCGTCTATGAGATAGCGGAACGGGAAGCGGTCTCCGAACAGGAGAGTACCGAATTTCGCACCGTCGACCGCCGCCTTGTACTGATCGTCAAGCGCTGATAGCTTTTCTCCGTAAGCTTCACCGGTCCTGATGTATTCGGATGCATTCGACTCATCAAGCTCGGCTATCTTCGTGGTGAGCACCGACACGAGCTTTGCGGAATTCTTCAGCGACAGCCACACATGCTCGTCATATTCAGGGCCTTCTTCTTCGTTGTCGTGTGCTTCGCCTTCTTCGTGTGCATTAGTTTCCATGCCTTCGATTACTTCTTCCTCTTTGACGGAATCGCCGAGGACTTCGAGCAGATTTACGGCGACCATGTCCTTGTTGACTGCCTCAGAGAGTACGTCGTCCACCCACGCGTCGGACTCGCCGCCGACGTAGACGAACATATCGCACTTAGATACGGTGACGATGTCATCGGCAGTCGGCTGATAGCTGTGCAGATCGATGCCGTCGTCGAGAAGGAGCGTGACGTCAAACGAGTCGGCGCGCTCGCCGATGATGCTCTTTACCCAGTCGTACTGCGGAAATATCGTGCAGACGATGCTGTATTTGTCGTTCTTCGAGGAGCCTGTGCCGCATGATGCAAGCGACGAAAGCATAATAAGGGAAAGCAGAATTGATACGATTTTTTTCATGTTTATGTTCCTTTTTATTATTTAAAGAGTTAAGATGCGAGGGACCGAACAAGTTTACTTGTTTTTCCCTCGCGCTCCCGGTAAGGGATGACAGTGATTTGACTAATCTCACTCTGCCGCTTACGCCGTGAGCTTGTCGTACAAATTTACTGGTGACGGATGACCGACGCACAGCGCATATGTAAAAATACATCGGCGTGCGGGTAAAATCATGTATCCGACAACACAAGCCGCGCAGATGAAGGCGAATACGTCGCCGAGCGTTTTCAGACACATTTTCAGCTCAAGGCATACCGGGCAGTCGTCGCCCGCACAGTCGTGATCCGCAAATTCAATTATGAATACCGCAGACATCGCCGCCGCGGCACAGATTGTAACGGCAAGCATCAGCGATATGATTCTTTTTATGCTCACGGCAGCCTCCTTTGGTAGAGTATGGGGGATACGCAGCCTTTTTAGAAAAAGGCATGGTAAAAAACTTTCAGAAGGGGTTAATCTATACAAAGTTTTGTTGAAATCGTCAGAATTAATTCGCTTGCTCGCCCGGTTGTCCTTACGTTTTTTTCGCGCTTTTTTCAAAAAGTTCGCAGGTGTCGCGAGAAGCCTGATGTAAGTAATCAATTATCCGTCAGGCTCTGCCTGACCGACAATTAATCCGCGGCCGTCATCCCTTTCCCTTACACTTCCCGCATTTGCCGTAGATGACGGTCTGTTCGCTGGAGACGTCGAACGAAGAGTCCTTCATCACGCCGTCGGCGAGAGCTTCGGACGCCTCATGACTCAAGTGGATAAGCTCGCCGCACGAGGTGCATTTCAGATGCAGGTGACCGGCATGAGAGGGACATTCGACAAGCTGATACTTCACGAATCTGCCCGTCGCACTGCGTATTACCTTGCCGCATTCGACGAGCTTTTGTATATTGCGGAAGACGGTGCTTCTTCCGGGGATCATGGCGAAGGTGCTGTCGGACTTCATTTCCGCGATCCACTCATCGACCGAGTAAGACTTGTCGCGGTTCTTTTCCATGAAGCTGACGAGCTGTCTGCACTGCTCGGTATTGTACGACTTCATCACGCACCACCTCCCGAAAATGACACTTAGTTTCAGATTAATTATACACATGATGTGCATCTTGTCAATAGGCGCCGCGAAAAAAACCGTATGGCAATTGTAAACATTAAACCGGCGCGTGCGAAAATAAAATTCGTTCATTAAATCCATATCCCTTGCAAAAAATAATATAGTATGGTAAAATAAATATAACTATGTAACCGAGGACAAAATAATGCACATATACAGATCAGACTGCGGAAGCATGCCGCGCGGCGCGGTGATGGCGCTTGGTAATTTCGACGGCGTGCATCTCGGTCACCGCGAGCTTATCAGACGCGGCATAATTGCGGCGTCAAGTGCCGGGAAGGATTTCGGCGTGTGGACGCTGACCTTCACGGATGCCTCCGACCGCATAATGACGGATACCGAAAAGTGCCGGGTATTTGAGGATCTCGGCGCAGACTTTGTAATACTTGAAAATTTCAGCGACATCCGCAACCTGTCGCCCAAGGAATTTGTCTACGGATATCTTGTCGAAAAGATGCACATCGCGGGGGCTGTCTGCGGCTTCAACTATCACTTCGGACGCGGTGCCGCGGGGGAAGCCGCACTTTTAACCGAACTGCTCGGCAAACACGGCGTACCTGTGGTGACAGTACCGCCGGTGACGCTTGACGGCGATCTCGTCAGCTCAACAAATGTGCGCGCACTGATCGCTGCGGGCGACATGGAGACGGTATCGCGCATGATGGGCGGCGCGTATTCGATATCGGGCAAGGTACATCACGGAAGCCGACTCGGTCACGAGCTGGGCTTCCCGACAGTCAATCTGATACCGGAAAGTGACCGCGTACTGCCGAAATTCGGCGTATACGAGAGCCGCACGGTGATAGGTGATACCGCATATCCGTCCGTATCGAACATCGGCATACGACCGACGGTGGACGGAAAGAGCGTGACGCTTGAGACGTTCATCTTCGGCTACGACGGTGATCTGTACGGCAAGGGTGTAACTGTCGAATTCCTCCGCTTCATGCGGGGTGAGGTACGCTTTGCCGATACGGGTGAACTGAAGCAGGCGGTGCTCGCGGACATTGACAAAGTACGGGAAAAAATAAAACAAAGAATCATAAAATGATAAGGGGAACGGAAACGGTGAGAAAATCGGTAAACAGCCGTGCCGCGCGGATAATTGCGGCTTCCCTTGCACTCCTTATGCTGTGTGCGCTTTTCACGCACCTTGCCGTACCCGCGTCCGCACTTGATGCGCCCGCAGTATCGAACTGTGAGGGTGCGTATCTGTACAATTTCGAGAACGACGAGGTACTCTTTGAAAAGGATATCAACAAGAAGCTGTACCCCACGTCGTCGGTGAAGATAATGACGGGTATCGTCGCGATAGAGGCGCTCGGCGGTGATCTCGACCGCACGGTCACGGTGACAAAGACGATGATGAGCGCGGTTAGCGGCAACAATGTCGGCTACGCGGCAGGGGACTCGGCGACGGTGCGCGACCTGCTGTATGCATTGCTCCTCAACGGTGCGAACGATGCGGCGTACATACTGGCTCAGACGGTATCGGCTACGACGGCGGAATTTGTGGCGAAGATGAACGCGCGTGCGTCGGAGATAGGTGCGCTTGCGACGAACTTCACCAATCCCACGGGTATGCACGACGACAGTATGCTCACAACAGTTGCGGACATGGTAAAGATTGCGAAATTCGCATACACGCTTCCGCTGTTCATGGACATCACGTCGACGGTGAGCTACAAGCTGTCGGACGGCTCGGAGATATGGAACCGCAACTGCATGATAACGAAATACTACGAGGCTGGCTACTACTATTCGGGCGCGCGCGGACTTAACGCCGGAAGCACGCCTCAGGGCGGCCACTGCGTCATCACGACCGCGTCGAACGGGGAGCTTTCGTATCTTGCCGTGGTGATGGGGGCGGAAAAGGTCGACACGAAGCTGTATTCATACATCGACGCCGCACTTATGCTCGACTGGGCGTTTAAAAATTATGCATACATCGACGTGCTTCCCGCCGACAAGATAATCAAGGAGATGCCGGTGACGCTGTCGTCGGCAGTGGACTATATCACGATAGTGCCCGAAGAAGCGCTGAGGGCATATCTTCCGTTGGACACCGATGTTGACAGCGAGCTTACGCTGTCGTATTATACCTACAGCGAGGAGCTGTGCGCACCGGTGTTAAAGGGTGATGTCGTGGGAGTTGTCACGGTGAGTCAGGGGAATGCGATAGTCGGAAGCTGTCAGCTGATCGCAACGGGTGACGTGCCGCGAAGCGACTTCCTCTACGCGCTGTCGAAGATCGAGGAATTCGCAAAAAGCCGCTTTTTCATCTGCACGGCAGTGTCGGCAGTGGTGCTGTCCGTCGTGTACGTCATCGTCAGCGCGATGATCCGCGGTAAAAGAGGTGCGCGGCCTTTTTGAGGGTATGGGGAACGCGGTCTTTTTGAAAAAAGGCCTGGCGAAAAACTTTTTAAAAGGGGTTATTTCAGACAAAGTCAGGCGACAAGCATACAGATTAAGACGAGCGCTCGCACGATTGACGGACGTTTGTCAAAAGCCGAACGTGCGCCTGTATCCTTTTCTCCCGCTTTTCCGTGAAAAGCGGGTAGGTGTCGGGCGAAGCCTGACCCGCATACCGCAGTATGCGGAATCCCCCCTTCCCCCTTAGTCATTAGTAACAATCACATCACGAACGGAGGAACATCATGTCCGATACAGAGAAAGACTTCACCGAGGAAGAGCGTCGTGCGATAGTTGCTGCGGTACTTGGTACTATTGCGGATGAGCCGGAGGATACGGATGATCTGCCGGTGTGGGCCAAACTTCCTGACCACGATACGCCCGCTCATTCCGAGCCGGAAAAATCCGACGAGAGCGGCGACGAATTCGTGATGTACTACGATACACTGAAAAAATATAACGCACCGGACGGCGCGACCGAGGCGGTGATACCGGACGGCACGCTGACGATCGGTGAGCGCGCGTTCATGGGCTGCACGAGCGTTTGCCGTGTTGTGATACCGGCGAGCGTCAAGTATATCATGCCCGAGGCGTTCAAGGATTGTACTGCGCTGACCGATATCGCGATACCCGACACCGTCGATGAGATATGGGACGAGGCACTTCACGGCACGCCGTGGCTGAAGAATCAGAAAAGTCTGTACGTCATCGCCGGAAACGGGATACTCCTCAAATATCAGTCACGCGAGCGCAAGAATACGGTCACAATACCGAGCGGCGTCCGCATCATCTACTCCGACGCGTTCAAGAAAATCGACTGCATACACATACTCGAGATACCAGATTCCGTAATACATATCCAGCACGGTGCGTTCAGCATGTACGGCTGTAAGAACCTTGAACGCATATGTCTGTCTGAGAATGTCGGCATCATCGGCGCGGCTATATCGCGTAACGAGGACCTGCGCGAGCTTGTGGTCGGCGGTGACAGGACGGAGTTCGAGCCGGACTTCTGCGATTGCTTTAAGAATACGGCAAATCTCACCGTATTCGCCGTGGCTGACTGCCCGGCGGCAAGATACGCCGAAGTGCACGGAATAAAGCTTGAGATACTCGATGAACTGCCGCGCGTCACCCGTGAGAAGAAGGAAGCGGCGGAGCGTGCTAAGCGTGAGGAAAAAGAGCGTAAGCGCAATGAGGAACGCGAAAACGCGCGCCGTGAGGCTGAGCGTAACGCGGAGGCACGCCGCAAGCGTGAGGCTGAGGCGAAGAAGATGGCGATAATCGACGAATTGTCCGATGAGCGTGACGCGCTTATCGCAAAGCGTGACGAGCAGAATGCGCTGCTTGCCCAGACCGGTAAGAAGCGGCTGCGCGGAAATGCAAAGAGAGAAGCGGAGGATGCGATCATTGAGCTGAATCTTGAAGTAAGCAAAGCGGAGCGTAAGATCGCCGAGATGTATAACGAGTAGAGACAAGTATAAACAGCGGTAGCGGCGGAATTGCCGGGAACCTGTCTGAATAATCAGGTGTACGTAAGGAACGGCTCTTGCGGAAACTATTCCGTACATCCTCAGGAAAGGATACAGCGATGGAGCTTATCAGCGTTGCCGTGCCGGTTTACAATGTCGGCGCGTATGTTGAGCGATGCGTCCGGAGCATAATAAACCAGACGTACTCCCGCCTTGAAATAATACTTACGGATGACGGCTCAACGGACGAAAGTCCCCGCATATGCGATGAGCTTGCAGCCCGGGACTTTCGGGTGAAGGTCATCCACAAGGCGAACGGCGGGCTGTCGTCGGCGAGAAACGCTGCTATTGCGGCGTCGTCCGGCAAGTACATCTGCTTTATTGATTCCGACGATGTGATCTCGCCGGACTTTATTCGCTCGCTTTATGATGCCGCCGTATCCCATGACTGCGATATCGCACAGTGCGGTCTTACCGAATTCACCGACGGCGGGCCGTCCTTCGCGGATACCGCCGATTATACGGTGATATCCGGCAGGGACGCGGCACTCGCGCTCACTCACGGATGCTATGCGAAGTATGTGGTCGCGTGCAACAAGCTGTACCGACGTTCGCTGCTTGACGACACCACCTTCCCCGACGGACTGCTTCACGAGGATGAGGGTACGACGTACCGCCTCTTATATACGGCGAAAAGCGTCGCCGTCACCGATGCTGCGCTTTACGGTTATTTCCGCCGCCCGGACAGCATCACGGGTGCGGGCTTTTCGGAAAAGAGCCTCGATTATCTCACTCAGGCAAAGGCGCGGTATCTGTATTTCGAGAACCGCGACCGCGAGCTGTACTACATGTTCATGAAGGTGTACTGTGTTGCACTCGCGTCATATTATACAAAGAGCCGCGGTGCGGCAAGCCGGAAGTCACGCCGCGCGATGATGCGTGAGTACCGTACACTGTATCCGAGACTGATGAAATCTGGCGTGATGAGCGCAAAGCTTATCGCGGTGCTGACGGTGCTGTACGCGCTGCCGTCCGTGTGTCCGCTGATGTATAAGATAAGCGACAAAAAGGCGGACAACTGAAATGTCGGCAATCCGGAATCGGGAGGGACTTATGGATTATAAATCAGACATCGCAACACCCGCGCAGTCGGTCATAATGAAGCTGCGCTCCGAAAACCTGACGCTCTGCTGTGCCGAAAGCTGTACATGCGGTATGATCGCGTCGATGATCGGAGCGGTCGCGGGTGCGTCGGAGGTGTTCCTCGGCGGTGTGGTGTCGTATTCGCCGGAGGTCAAGAAATCGCTGCTCGGCGTAAAGGGCACAACGATTGATAAGTACGGCGTAGTGTCCGAGGAGGTCGCGGCCGAGATGGCAGCCGGCGCGGCAAGGGTGACCGCGGCGGATATCGCAGTGTCGGTGACCGGACTTGCAGGTCCCGGCGGCGGTACACCCGAGCTTCCGGTCGGCACGGTTTGCTTCGGGCTGTACCGCGGCGGGCGGGTTTATACCGAAACGGCTCACTTCGAAAAGGAGCTTGACCGTCAGACGATACGCGCTCTCGCATCGGTCAGGGCGCTTGAGCTTTGCGTGACAAAGGGACTGTGATATCTGATACGGAAAAAGGAAATTCCGTTTTACGGGCGGAGTTTAGAACAGAATCACAAATGATGATAAAAATCAAGAGGCACATGGAGAAAGACAATGAATACTGGATTACTGCAGGGTAACAAATCAGTCGGGCTTACCGACAAATCTTTTACCTCTCGAAATTACGGTATAGATTTGCTTCGGATAGTGTCAATGCTGATGATTTGCGTGGTTCATGTGATTAACAAAGGCGGCCTGATAAATTACACGATCAACCCAAGCGGATATATGACCAAGTACGGGCTCTTGAGCGCGTGTCTGCCATGCGTAAACTGCTATGCACTTATTTCCGGTTACGTCGGAATAACCGCAAAACACAGATACTCAAACCTGATTAAGCTTTGGATGACTGTGTTTTTCTATTCGTTTGGGTTTACATTGATTTTTTATTTTCTTTACCCGGGTACTGTAGGTATAAAAGCCCTGATAAAATCAGCTTTTCCGGTTGTATTTGGTATGTACTGGTACTTTACGGCTTATTTTTTCCTGTTTTTTTTCCTGCCTATTATAAACAAAGGGCTTGCTGCACTGAGTAAACGGGAGCACCGCAATCTTGTTCTGGCTCTTTTCTTTTTTGCATCATTTGTAAGCACATTAATGTCAATGCATAACTCCGAAATAGTACTATTAAGTAATGGCTACTCTGTTTGGTGGCTGTTTATTCTGTACATTATCGGCGCGTACCTCAGGCGGTGCGGCGGCATGATATTTGCGAGTCACCCGACCGGAAAATGGGCTGCACTGTTTTTTGCTTCGGTTTCCTTTACATGGTCATTAAGATTTATTTTTTCTTCTCTCGGACACGAGGCTCTTTCAAAAATATTCAGTTCCTATACATCTCCCACAGTGGTTCTGTCCGCCGTATCGCTGGTTATGATTTTCTCCGGATTCCGGATCGAAGGCACTGCGGCGAAAATCATTAAATTTCTTGCACCGCTTTGCTTCAGCGTGTATCTCATTCATGTTCAGGACTCCGTATGGGAAAATATTATAAAGGACCGTTTTGCTTCTCTGGCCACTTGTCCCGCCGCCGCCATACCGCTTATCGCAATCGGTGTGGCAGTCGGAATTTACATATTGTGTACAATAATCGACATAGGCAGATTTTATCTATTTAAGCTGCTGCGGATAAATTCGCTGAGCGAATGGCTTGAGTCATCCATTACGCGCATATGCAAATCCTTAATTAAAA
Source organism: uncultured Lachnospiraceae bacterium (assembly GCA_964568705.1). Taxonomy (GTDB): domain Bacteria; phylum Bacillota; class Clostridia; order Oscillospirales; family CAG-272; genus CAZMRH01. The sequence goes on along the minus strand of CAZMRH010000015.1, from coordinate 5,284 downwards.
AATTTCTTCCGAGCTTGTCATACGATGACGAGAACGACGGTTGACGGATATATAAATCAATTTATTCTCCGCGGACAACATCGGTTTTAGTCCGCGGAGTATTTTTATTATGTGCTTAGTAACATTATTATGGGACATGCCGTACGCTGTACAATTCATAATTTGTAAACTTTCGAGTTGACTGTACTAAAATCCAAAAAAAACATGTTTGCCTATTGACATTTTACACTATTTTGTGGTAGAATTAGTTTGAATCTTTAGTGAAAACCTATATGTTATATAATCAAGGCAAAATTGTGCTGATGCGTAGTAAATATGTTTAAATTAACATGAATCCGGCGTAAAAGTCACATAATTATGTCATCGGCAAAGGAGCGGCGCATGTCTGCAACCAGAATAATAATAGCGTCAAGCAAGGGCGGCATCGGAAAATCCACAGTATCACTCGGCATCGCCGCGGCACTTGCAAGAGGAGGCGCGCGCGTACTTCTGTGCGACCTTGATTTTGACAACAGATGCCTCGACATCGTGACAGGCATGCAGGACCACATCGTCAACACCATCGGCGACCTTGCGCTTCACCGTGTCCGTCCGGAAACCGTGCCGGTCGAGGTCGAAGGTGTAAAAAACCTCTCACTCGCGGCGGCGGGAGTCGGTATGACAGTGGTCAAAAAGAGCAGACTTTCCGATATTGCAAAGGATGACATGCTCATCGACGGCGACAGTCTGACGTGGGCGCTTGAGGAACTGACGCGCCTGAGTGACGCGGATTATGTCATCTGCGACACCTCACCCGGCGGCGACATACCGGAAATTCTTGCACACAGCTTCGCAAACCGCGCGGTAATCGTATCATCGCACATGCCGACTTCACTGAGGGCGGCTGAGAGCACGGCGACAAGGCTTCAGGCTGCGGGACATGTGCAGTGCCGCACAGTGATATGCGCATATGACATAGGAAACGCGGGCTTCAACCGTGCTGACATGATCGATATAATCGACGCGTCGAAGCTGCAGCTTCTCGGAATTGTGCCGTTTTCGAGGCTTCTTCTGATAAGTCAGGAGAACGGAAAAGCGCAGTACTGCGAGGGCTCGTCGAAGGCGGCGTTTGACAATATCGCCAGACGGATACGCGGCGAAGAAGTTCCGCTGTTTTATAACATGAAACAGCTCAAGAAGAAATATAATAAAGTAAGAAAATCATACTTATAACCGGCTCTGCAGAATGAAAGGGGAATGGAAATGGAGATAGCGATTATATCGAACGATGCCAAGAAGGAGCTTATGACTCAGTTCTGCATAGCCTACTGCGGTATTTTGTCGAAACATAATATCTGTGCTACAAGTATTACCGGGAAATACGTCGCGGAAGCGACCGGACTTGAGATAGAGAGGTTGTTGCCGGGAAGTCACGGCGGCGTTCAGCAGGTTACATCCCGCGTATCATACAACGAGATCGACGTTCTGCTGTTCTTCAGAAGCTCAGACCCCACGCCGACCTTCAACGAGGCTGAATACCATCTGCTTCGGATGTGCGATGTGCACAACGTCCCCGTCGCGACGAACATTGCGACTGCGGAGATACTTATCTGCGCACTTGACAAGGGCGATCTTGACTGGCGTGAGATTGTCAATCCGCGCTCGGACTACAACCGCCGACGCAGAGGAGAATAACGCCGGACAATAGCTCCGTAAATGCGTTTGCGTCAATGCAAACGCATTTGTAATGATAGGAGTAGATTAGTTTATCCGCCTGATGTCCAGCGAAAGTCGTTTGGACACCAACCTGTTTTGCTTATGTTATAACTTTGTGTATACCCATAACGTAATTTTCATGTTACTTTTCTGCGGAGAAAAGTAACGGGCAGCCGTTTGGGGGGAAAGGATTCCCCCGAAGCCTCCTTCTGCGGAAGCTGAAAGCGAAGGCTTGTCCGCTCAGTCAAAAGCACGCTATCCGCGTGTTTTGACTTCGATACGGGAGTCAGTTTCGGTGACCTGTCGCACACGTCTGCGTGCGATCGCATTCGGAGTAAGCGTCACATTAGTCTGTCGGTGAATGAATGTCATAATTCTGACGCTTTTGCTGTACTTTGTCGTAATAAACCCGTGTGGAAAGTTTTTCGCCAGGCCTTTTTTCAAAAAGGCCGCGTATCCCTTAGGAGCTTAATATGTCTGAAATTATCCGAATACTTGCACTCGGCGATGTCGTCGGTGAAGCAGGTTCTTCATATCTCGCCGACGGGCGCAGGCTTGCGCGCATCGCATCACAGTGCGGCGCGCATCTAATCATCGCAAACGGAGAAAACTCCGCACCAGGCAACGGCATGACGCCGCACAGTGCCGAGGCTCTGTTTGACGCGGGCGTCGACATTCTCACCGGTGGCAATCACACATGGCGGCGGCGCGAGGTCTACCCGATGCTTGACGACGACATACGCATAGTGCGTCCGGCAAACTTCAGCGGCGCGGCTCCCGGCGCGGGCTACACCACCGTCAGCGTGGGCACATGCCGTGTGCTTGTGATGAACCTTTGCGGCAGAGTGTACATGGAGGCAGTCGCATCTCCGTTCACACGAGCCGACGAGATACTTGACGAAATGCAGGGCAGATACGACATTGCCGTACTTGACGTTCACGCCGAGGCGACAAGTGAAAAGATCGCGCTTGCCCGCTATCTCGACGGCCGCGTATCCGCCGTATTCGGCACGCATACACATGTCGCGACCGCGGACTGCGGCATTCTTCCCGCAGGTACGGGCTACATCACCGACCTTGGCATGTGCGGCTCACACGCGGGAGTACTCGGCGTCAAGACCGAGAACATCATCCACAAATTCACCGTACAGACCCCCATCTATTTTGAGGCGGCAACCGGTGACGAATCCGCGAACGGGGCACTGTTCGAAATCGACCCCGACAGCGGCAAATGCACCGACGCACACAGCATCTCCTTCTGATACGAAAATAAACCGAAAGAGCGATTAAGATAAATAATATGAAAACAAATGAGCTGTTAAAACTTACACCCGATGCGCTCGACCTGCGCTCACTCGGACTTGCTGCCGACGCGGCTTCTGTGTATCTCGGACGTATCGCCGACCTATCGCGCGAATTTACTGCGCGCTACGACGCGGATAATACCCGCGATGTATCCCTTTACTCCGTCGGCGGACGAAGCGAGATATGCGGCAATCATACCGACCACAACTGCGGCAGTGTCATCGCAGCGGCAGTAAATCTCGACATTATCGCCGTCGCATCGGCGCGCGATGACGGTTTTATCCGCGTAAAGAGCGAAGGCTTCGATGAGGACTGCGTACTTCCCTCAGCAGTGAAGTCGCCGGATGAAGCGCTTTTCGGCACAGCCGCCGCCATAATCGTCGGCATGGAGAAGGCGTTTCTCGTTAACGGCTACAAGATCGGCGGTTTTGACGCATGCACCGCGTCGAACGTTCTCAAGGGAAGCGGACTGTCATCCTCCGCGGCGTTCGAGGTCATGATCGGCAATATACTTAATCATACATATAACGGCGGCATTATCGATAGCGTAGAGATCGCGAAGATGGCGCAGTTTGCCGAAAACGAATACTTCGGCAAGCCGTGCGGACTGATGGATCAGTGTGCTTGCGCGGTCGGCGGCTTCATCATGATAGACTTCGCCGATCCGCTCTCACCCGTCATTGATAAACTCGACTTCGACCTTGCCGCCGCTGGTCTTGCTATATGCATCGTCAACACCGGAGGCAGTCACGTAAACCTCACACCGGACTACGCCGCAATACCCGCCGAAATGAAGGAAGTTGCAAAAGCGCTCGGCGCAAAGGTGCTCCGTGGTACGACAAAGGTTGCGCTTATCTCGGACGTAGCGGCACTCAGAAATGAACTCGGAGACCGCGCGGTACTTCGCGCACTGCATTTCTTCAATGAGCAGGCGCGTGTGATGTCGGCACGTGAGGCTCTGCGGTACGGCGATGTCGACCGCTTCCTTGCTGTACTCGGTGAATGCGGCAAGTCAAGCCTTGAGTATCTTCAGAACGCGTACAGCGTGTCCGACCCGATGCGTCAAGGGCTTGTGCTTGCGATTGCATTATCCGACGAATACCTACTGGGCATCCGCCACTCATGCCGTGTACACGGCGGCGGCTTTGCAGGAACGGTGCAGATCATACTCGACGAATCGTACGCCGACGGATACAAAGAATATATCGAGCAGATTTTCGGTGAAGGCTCATGCATGCGGCTGAATGTACGCAGCACGGGTGCGGTGAAGCTCATATGAAGCGGCATAGCCACAAACCTGCCGTATCACACGGCGGCTCACCGAAGAAATCCGCTGTGCGTCGCGCACTGCTCCTGATTATCACATCGCTTATGTCAGTCATCGCATATGCCGCAGTGTCCAATTTCTGCACGCTTACCGTGTGGATAATCGTGCGGTGGGTATATCTCATCGCGGGAGCGGCATCGTTTGTGCTGTATTTCCTGACGAAAAAGAAGCTGTACCTGATGATTCTGTTTCCCATAGTCGCGGCATTCGCGTGGGAGGTAATCGATTTGTATGTGATACCGTGGCTCGCGGGGCTTTTATCTCAAGTGAAATAAGAGGGACTATTCATGAATCTGCCGAACAAGCTTACTTTATTCAGAATAATAATGACGCCGGTGTTTATGGCGTCGCTGATAGCCGATACATGCCTTTCCGACACTCAGACGCGTATTATCGCCGCCACTCTGTTCGCACTCATTGCGATCACGGACACGCTTGACGGCAATATCGCGCGTAAATTTTCGCTCATCACCGATTTCGGAAAGTTCATGGATCCGCTTGCCGACAAGTTCCTCGTATTCGGTGCGATGCTTGCCATACTTGTACGCTTTGACTATCTGCGCCCTGTTTTCGTTTGGGCGGCGGCGATCGTAATGTTCCGCGAGCTTGCGGTGACTTCTCTCAGGCTTGTCGCGGCTGGTAAGGACGGTGCGGTCATCGCGGCAGGCATACTCGGGAAGATAAAGACAGTATCGCAGATGGTGTGCATCCTGACGGTGATGCTTGAGCCGGTGGTTTTACCGTTTGACATTTTTGTAAATACGCATCTGCTGTCGTATATCACGGTGGCGGTGATGGTGATAATGACTGTGTGGTCGGGTGTTGACTACCTCGTCAAATACAAGGAGTATCTGAAGTAAGCGCGAGATGTTTCTTCGGATGTTTTCGAAAATCGTTCGGATACCAACCTGCTTTGTTAAAAGCGATACTTTGCGTATACCCATGACGGGTTTTTTC
>CAZMRH010000014.1:18916-22131 GCA_964568705.1 uncultured Lachnospiraceae bacterium | reverse complement strand
TGTGTACGACGGATCGTTTTCCTTGCCGGTGATATCGTATATTTTCTGACTTCCGAACGCCGTCTCAAGCGCGGCAGTCTCATCAGTCGCGCGGCAGTCCAGCCAACTAATCGCGTTCGCAAGTGTTTTACCGTCACGGTCGACGGGAACGAACGATATTCCCTGGGCGCTGATGCTGAGCGCGTCGATATTTCCGTCAGCGGGTGCGGATACTCGCAGACAAGCTCCCACCAGAGGTTCGCGTCCTGCTCGACATGCGCGCCCTCAAGGATAAGCGGATATTCCTTATTCCATTCGGACATTACCGTGCCGTCATCGCCGAAAAGGACGCATTTGCACGCGGTAGTTCCGAGGTCAACTCCGATAAACACAGTCAGTCTCCTATTAATATAGCATTATACGGAAAAGCGGGGCGCTCTGCGTCCCGACACGACAAAGCTGCGTGTGATTTGCCGCAGCAAAGCATCTTTTCGTCGTCAAAAATTACAGGCATCGGAAGCTATGCTTCCGGTAACACCGTATATTTATTATGTTATTATATATTACAGTATTTTCTTTGTCAAGACAATCGGTGTGAATAAAACGGCGAGAGTACGATTTACAGACGCTCACAATATATATTTTTTCTTTATCTGCCCGTCACCCCTATATCATCACGGGCGATTTTTTTATAAAGCTTCCGGCTGCCATACGCTCACGCGTACACAGTCCGAACAGATCATCCGCCGCTGACTGGAGATGTGTCAGCTCCGCCGCCGACGCGGGCTTTGTCACAAGCGTCACGCCGCACTTTCCGCGAAGCTCGGCAAGCAGCTCTCGTCCGCGTCCGTTTGCCGCAAGCACCTGTACGACATTCGGCAGGGCTGCGATATCGTCCGCCGTCACGCCGAGGACCGCATACAGTGCCGCACGGCGAAGTCTCGCGTTGGTGTACTTCTTCGTCGCGGCACCTATAAACATCTCCGTACCGCTTACCGCCGACATCGCCGCCGATTTCAACCGCTCACCAACACCGCCGCCCGTCTCCGCGATATTTAAGAAATCAGCTTCACGCATCATGCGGAAATACAGGAACTCAAGCTCCGCGAGCGCGTCGGGACGTGTGACGCATCTGCCGTCGGTCAGCGCGCGTGAAAATATCTCCGCCGCCGCGCCAGGCACATAGCGCATCGCCGCAGTCATGTCACCGCCGTATATCATCCCGCGAAGCTCGGTGGCGGATTTATACCCGCCGTCGTCCTTTCCGAGCCGCTTTACCGCTTCAAACTCGGGTGAGTATCCGAGACGGTCGGCAGCACGCAGATATTCGACCGCGAGTATGTCGTTGGGCTCGCGCATCACCACCGTGTCGGCACCGTGACTTTCAAGTACACGCGAGCGTATATTTGCCGCACCCATACTGCGATTTTCCGCTTCACTGCCGCGGAGCTTTTCGGTGAAGTCAGCGTCCGACAGAAGTGACGCCGTATCGCGGAGTACGCCGATATCGCCCGACGCCGAGCCGAATACGACACGAGCCGCACCAACCGATGATGCGATACTCATGCCTGCCGCTGCGAAGTATTCGCCGCTCCCCGCGCACCACGGAAACGGCAGTTCCAGCATAAGGTCTGCACCGCACATCACCGCCGCCTCAGCCCGCGTATATTTATCGAATACTGCCGCCTCCCCGCGCTGAACAAATGCCCCGCTCATCATCGCGACCGTGCAGCCGGAGTCACGCCCCGCAGCCTCAAAGACCGCGCGGTGACCGTTATGAAACGGGTTTAGCTCGCATATTACCGCTGTAATATTATTCATTTCTTCCAAAATCCCTCAAAAAGTAATTTTGCCACTTGTATTTTGTGTGTTTTTATTGTATAATAATTAATTGAGACTGAAAGCGTCGGATTCGGCGGAAAGTGCCGCGCGGTAACGCTGTGATGCTCTTATAAATTATGTTACATGAATTTAGTGTTTTTGTCAATCTTAAAATTAATTAATAATATAATATCCGGAGGGAACACACAAAATGAAGGTTTTAGTAGTAAACGCGGGCAGCTCGTCACTCAAGTATCAGCTCTTTGACACCTCGACCATGGAGGTCATGGCAAAGGGTATCTGCGAGCGCATCGGCATCGACGGAAGAATCGAGCACAAGCGCGGCAGCGAGAAGATCAAGTGCGATATCGACATGCCTAATCACGCAGTTGCCACAAAGGTAGTCGTAAAGTATCTGACAAGCCCCGAATACGGCGTTATCTCCGATATGAGCGAGATCGAAGCCGTCGGTCACAGAATCGTCCACGGCGGCGAATACTTCTCCGAATCCGTACTGCTTGACGACTCCGTACTTGCGAAGCTCGAGCAGTGCCGTGATCTCGCACCGCTCCACACAGGCGCTCACATCATGGGTATCGAGGGATGCCTCGAGGCAATGCCCGGCGTACCCCAGGTACTCGTATTCGATACTGCGTTCCATCAGACAATGCCGGAGCAGTCGTACATGTACGCGCTCCCGTATGAAATGTATGAAAAATACCACATCCGCCGCTACGGCGCGCACGGAACATCACACCGCTATGTGTCGGCTGAAATGTGCAGAATACTCGGCCGCACGGAAGGCACGAAGATCGTCACATGCCACATCGGAAACGGCTCGTCTATCTCCGCAGTCAAGGACGGCAAAATCCTTGATACGTCAATGGGCTTCACACCTCTCGCAGGAGTGATGATGGGTACGAGATGCGGCGACATCGACCCTGCGATCGTTCCGTTCATCATGAAGAAGGAAGGCTTTGACCCCGACGGGATGTGCTCTTTCATGAACAAGGAATGCGGCTTCCTCGGTCTTTCCGGTATTTCCTCCGACAGCCGTGATATCGAGGCTGCAATCCTTAAGGGCGACAAGCGTGCATACCTCACCGCAACGACGCTCGCATATCAGGTAAAGAAATACATCGGCGCTTACGCGGCGGCGATGGACGGACTTGACGCGATAGTGTTCACGGCTGGCATGGGTGAAAATAATCCCGAGCTTCGCGAAAGAGTATGCACATCAATGTCATACTTCGGCATCGACTTCAACAGCGAGGTCAACGCCAAGTCGCATCATCAGCCGAACATCGTCGAGCTGTCAAAGCCCACGTCGAAGGTGAAGGTATACCTCATCCCGACCAACGAGGAGCTTGTAATCGCAAGCGATACCGAGAAGATCGTAAAGGCTCTGTAAATCT
>CAZMRH010000014.1:0-18906 GCA_964568705.1 uncultured Lachnospiraceae bacterium | reverse complement strand
GCACGTCATGAGAAAATGCGAGACGCAGTCTCGCGGGGAACGGTGCGAGGGATCTATCCCTCGCGCTCCCGGCACATGGCTGACAGAACAAAGTACGCGGAAAGCGTCAGGCTTAAGCCGAACAAGCGCCCGTATGCTTTTCCCACGTTTTTCTCGGAAAAGGGCGCAGGTTTCGGGCAGCGCCTGACCCACATACCGCAATATGCGAATTTCCACCTCATCACATCAACCGAAAGGACGCACATTATGGCATTCGACGCGGGACTACTGTCGCATATAGTAAACGAAATAAGCTGCCGCGTCACAGGTGCGCGGCTTGAGAAAATATATCAGCCGACGCGCGATGAGATCGTACTCGACCTTCGCGCCGCAGGAGACAGTGTACGACTGCTCATCAACGGCGGCGCGTCAAATCCGAGGATAAATCTCACGTCGGAAAAATCTGATAATCCGCCCGTACCGCCGCTGTTCTGCACGGTACTGCGCAAGCATCTGTCGTCGGCGAAGCTTACGTCGGTAACACAACTCGGCTTTGAGCGTGCGGTTAGACTTACATTTGACGCGCATGACGAGCTGGGTTTCGTATCGACGAAGCACATCATCGCCGAGATCATGGGCAAATACAGTAACATCATCCTAACGGACGCGGACGACAGGATAATCGGCGTGTTGAAAAGCATCGACTTCACCACATCAAGCAAGCGTCAGGTGCTGTGCGGCATGACGTATGAACTGCCGCCGGCGCAGGATAAGGCAAATCCCCTTACGGTCGGTGAGGCTGATTTCAACAAGAAGTGCGCCGCGTGTGACGCTGACAGACCTTGTGACAAATTCATCACATCAAGTTTTCTCGGAATCTCGCCTCTCATCGCGCGTGAGATCGTCTATCGCTGTACCGGCTCGACATCATCTACGCTTGACGCGTGTGCACCGTCGCTGTGGCGTGAATTCAGCCGCATCATGGACGAAATACGCACGTCCGGCGGCACTCCCTGCCTTATCTCCGGCGAGACGCGTCCGATAGAGTACACTTTCACCGATATCACGCAGTATGCGTCAAGCGCGAAAGTCACGCATCCCGATACCTTCGGCGAGCTTATCGACACGTACTTCATGAGCCGCGCGACGCTCGATCGTATGCATCAGCGCGCCGCCGATATAGTCAGACTTCTGACGAATGCGGAAAGCCGCGTGACGAAGAAGATCGCGCTTCAGTCGGCGGAGCTTGAGAAGTGCGCCGAATCCGGAAAATACCGCGTCGCGGGCGATCTTATCACCGCAAACATCTACCGCCTCACGCGCGGTATGACGCACGCAGTACTCGATAATTACTATGACGGTTCAAGCATCGACGTCACACTTGACGCGCGTCTCACACCGTCGCAGAACGCCCAGCGGTATTATAAGAAATACAACAAGGCGAAGTCCGCCAAGGAGCATCTCACCGTTCAGCTTGAGGAGGCAAGGCGAGAGCTTGAGTATCTGTCGACTGTGTCCGACGCGCTGACGAGGTGCGAGACTGAGAAGGAGATACGCGAGATACGTAGCGAACTGTATCATTCCGGCTACGCGTCGAAACTGAAGAATTACTCCGAGAAGAAGAACGAGAAGCCGACGGTGCTTCACTTTGTGACAAGCGGCGGACGCAAGGTCTCGGTCGGTAAGAACAACATCGCCAACGACTGGCTTACGTTCCGCTATGCCGAAAAGACGGACTGGTGGTTTCATGTCAAGAACATGCCCGGCTCACATGTGATAATGGAGGAGGGCGGCGAAGGTGAGCCGTCGGCCGAAGATTTCACCGAAGCCGCGACTATCGCCGCAGTCTATTCAAAAGCACCCGTCGGGAGCACAGCCGAGGTCGACTACACAAGAGTGCGCTTTGTCAAGAAGCCGCCGTCATCGAAGCCCGGCTACGTCATATATCACACAAACTGGTCGGCAAACGTCACGGCCGACCGTGCGCTTGCCGAATCGTTGAAATCGGACGTGCGTCAGTAAGGAGGGCGAATGAATACCGTTTTTATTTCCACCGTCACTGTACTGTCAATGCTCGCATACGCCGTACCGGGATTTCTCCTGATAAAATCGGGGCTTATAAAAAAGGACAGCATATCGGCGATAGCGGTGGTGCTGATGTATGTCGCACAGCCGTGCCTGATGATGTATTCGTTCCAGACGGTCACATATACGCACGCGCTTGCGCGTCAGCTCATCGTATTCTTCCTGATAATATTTTTCCTTCTCATTGGGATGATCGCATTGTTCTGCCTCATCTTCAGAAAGAAGTTTGACGACATCCGTTACCGAATATTCGCCGTATCTTCGTGCATGACGAACTGTGCGTTCATGGGCGTACCGCTTGTAAAGGCGCTGCTGCCCGATTATCCCGAGGCGATCGCCTTTACAAATGCCTTTGCCATCGCGATGAATCTGCTCGGGTGGACTGTCGTATCGGCGATAATCACACGCGACAAAAAGTACATAAGCTTAAAAAAAGTCATATTCAACCCCGCGATGCTTTCGTTTTTCGTCGCACTGCCGCTGTTTGTATTTAAAATCAGGCTTCCGGATACACTGTACGGCATGGTCGAGCTGCTTGGGGGACTCACGACGCCGCTGTGCATGCTGATTATGGGTATGCGGCTGGCGACGATGAAGATGAAGCCCATATTCACGAACGCACGGCAGTACGCGATAGTCGCGGTCAATCAACTCATCATGCCGCTCATCGCACTCGGAATCGCACATATTCTTTCACTTGATGTGAACATGACGATGTCGCTGTACATAATCTGCGCGTGTCCCGTGGCAAGCGTGGTGCTCAACTACGCGGAGCTCCTCGGTGAAGGTCAGGAGACTGCCGCGAACATGCTTCTGCTCGGCACGCTCTCCTGTGTCGTAACGATACCGCTCATGATGACTCTGATATAAGCTTCACACTAATAGCCGACGGAGGGTATATGAAAAAATCAAAGCGAGACAAAAAGGTCAAGTCACAGCCAAAGAAGCGCCGCAGACTGACAGCTCTTGCCGTTATCGCCGCGGCGGTGCTTGTCATCATACTGACACCGCTTTTTTTGAATCTGCATGTAATCCGTAAGTCGGAGCCGCTTATCGTAAGCTTCGATGAATGCGGCACGGCTGGCGACGCGGACTGCATACTTGTACTCGGCTGCGGAGTTCACGCGGATGGCAGCCTGTCGGATATGCTTGAGGATCGCGTACGCACCGCGGTAAGTCTTTATCAGTCAGGCGCATCTCCGAAACTGCTGATGAGCGGTGATCACGGACGCGAGAATTACGATGAAGTGAACGCGATGAAGAACTTTGCAATATCGCTCGGCGTTCCCGATGAGGATATATTTATGGATCATGCCGGATTCTCTACATATGAGAGCATTTACCGCGCAAAGGCAGTATTTGGCGCAGAAAAGCCCATTATCGTCACACAACAGTATCACCTATACCGCGCACTTTACATTGCATCGTCGTTCGGACTTGACGCGCACGGCGTTTCTGCCGATCTGCGTGAGTACGGCGGACAGGGTATGCGTGATGTGAGAGAAGTTTTCGGCAGATGCAAGGATGTGCTGTCATGCATATTCAAGCCGTCCCCGACGTATCTCGGTGATGCGATTCCCGTGAGCGGCAACGGAAATATAACAAACGGATAACTGCGGCACGGATAATACCGGAAATCATCATCCGCCGGCGGCGCATCACCTGTTCGCCTGAGGGCAAAATGCTTGACAACGGCGGGCAGGTATAGTATAATTAAATAATAATTCTGCCGGACTCGGTTTGTTCGTCAGGCTGTTAATCAGCGGAGGATTCCTTTGAAAAAGATACTGTTGATAATACCCGCGTACAATGAGGAAGAAAACATCCTCCGCGTCGCGAACGAAATCCGTGAATATGCGGCGCTGCAAAAGGACGCGGACTACACTGTCGACTATGTCGTCATCAACGACGGCTCGGGTGACAGAACTCTGCAGATATGCCGCGACAACGGCATCAACGTGATAAACCTGATTCGGAATCTCGGTATCGGCGGCGCAGTCCAGACTGGCTACAAGCTCGCCCTCATCAAGAATTACGACGCGGCGGTACAGTTTGACGGCGACGGTCAGCACGATCTCGCTTCACTTGACGCGCTTGTAAGTCCCGTGCTTGACGGCGACGCCGACTTCACTGTCGGCTCAAGATTTGTCGGTGATGTAAGCACCTTCAAATCGACCGCGATGCGCCGATTCGGCATACGGTTTCTATCGGGTGTGGTACACCTGTTCGGCAAGGTGAGAGTGCTCGACTGCACCTCGGGATACCGTGCCGCCGGACGTAGCGCTCTCGAATATCTCAGCCACGACTACCCGTTTGACTACCCCGAGCCCGAATCGCTCGTTCATCTTGCCAAGAGGGGCTTCAGAATCCGTGAAATTCCCGTGAATATGCTTGAGAGAGAGGGCGGTCAGTCCTCGATAAGCTCGTGGAAGTCCGTGTACTACATGGTCAAGGTCACGCTTGCCATCATCGTTGCCGGATTCCAGAGAGGAGGAGCCCGCTGATGCTTTCGACGATACTTCGCGTTGAACTTATAATCCTCGCGGTCGTCTTTATCGCAATCGTCATTCACAAGGTAAATAACCGCAAGCTTCTTATGCAGTACTCTCTCATATGGCTCTTTATCTCACTTGTGATGATAGTTGTTGCGGCATTTCCGCAGATCGTCGTTACGATAACGCAGGCAAGCGGAATCGAGACACCGTCAAACCTCGTATACCTCATCGGTATCGTGGGACTCATGTTTATCTCGATAAATCTGACCGCGAAAATTTCCAGACAGGCGAACGACATCCGTCTGCTCGTACAGATGAACGCCATTGACACATACCTCAGAGAAAAAGAAAGCAGGACGGACATAAATGATTAAGACCAAGACGCGCACCGTGCTTGACTTCCTGTACCGCCACCGTGCGATACTCATACTGATGCTCGTGCTTTTTGCCGAACGCTTTGTAACGCTCAAAATGCTCGGCTCGGAGTATTCGCTGATGTCTGACGATCTGTCATACGTCGCTTCAGGCATTACCTTTGCGAAAACGGGATCAATAACAATGCACGGTACACTCAGCGCACAGATAATGCCGGGTATGACTGTGCTTATCGCACTGTTTTCGTTTGTTTTCGGCGAAGGTCATCTGCTGTGGGTTGCGCTCAAGCTTCTGTGGATCACAATGGGTACGCTTGCCGCGTGGTTCATTTACAGATCCGTTGGCATCTTTGCGCCGAAGTGGTGCGGAGTCATCGCGGCATCGTTCCTGATTCTTCCCGACTTTGTCTGGGAGGACAACCTTATACTGACCGAGACACCGTTTCTTCTTCTTCTGACGGTCATGATTTACGCGACCCTGAAAATGGGTAAGGACGGGGGTACACGCTGGTTTGTACTGTGCCTCGTATCATATTTCCTAGCGCTCATGCTCAAAGCGAACATCGGTATTTATCCTGTTTTTGCGGCGGTATATCTTCTCATCGTAAAGTATGATTTCAAGCGTCTGCTTCGTCAGGGGCTCATACTCGGCGCGGCGGTGCTCTGCTTTGTCATCCCGTGGAGTGTGCGCAACTACATTCACTTCGACGCATTCGTCCCTCTCACCTACGGCGCCGGAAATCCGCAGCTCCTCGGCACATATCAGGGCTACGGCTATCCGGAGGACGCGGTGCTTGACTACAAGACAAATGTAGATGATGTCGCGGCGGTGAAGTACGCGAAGTATTACAATGACGACGGCACTATAGATCCGTATCTGGCGCGCTATGTAAGCCTTGAGACTGACGGCATTAAGGCGCGTTACCGCATGTCTGAGTGGTGGGACAGGGATCCGGCGTCAATGCTTGATTCTTACCTTGTTCAAAAGCCGAAGTACATGCTGTTCTCATCATTCTGCTGGGATGAATTATTTCCGGGTATGCTGAATCTGTGCAAGAGCATCAGATATGTCGACTTCGCACTTATGCTGCTCGGTGCGGCGGCGGCGCTGATCATCAAAAAGTACCGCGCGGAGTTGCTTTTCCTCGCGCTCACGTATTTCGCCAACATCTATATATACGCCACAACATTTTCGTTCGAGCGGTATTCGCAGCCGCTTCAGCCGCTCCGGTACATCATGGTGGGACTGGGAATTTCGGCAGCGGTGTCACTTGTCGTAAAGCTTAACGGGCAAAAACCGAAAGAAGCAGATAAATAACAAACACGCGGGCGGCACTGAGGTGCCTCCCGCTTTTTGTCAGCCTGTGCCGATCAAATTTTACATTTATTCTTTCGACAAAGGATTGACTGCCGGCAAAAAAACTGATATACTGTATTGCTTAGGTATAATATACCGGGTGCGCGACAGTCCCGTGAATGTCCGCATTAATAATGTTTATTATAAGGAGAGGTGAGATTGAATGGACACAGGCAGTAGTAGCACAAACCCGGGCGGGCGACAATGCCGGATGATGTGCGAAACTAACATACCGGGCAGTACCGTTCAGCCGCCTCCCGAATTGCGGAACGGCTGAGGGGCGCCTGTCAAGCTTTGTGTTTTACGTCCTGCATGACCGGACTTTTTCCGGCCCTATCAATTTGACGGAGGTAAAACCAATGGATGACGTAATGACCATGAAGGAGGAGCTTGTACGGCTTCTCTCCGAAAAAAAGTATTCGCAGGTGATAAGCCTAATCGCGGATGCGCAGGCAGCGGACGTTGCCGAAATCGTTGAAGAACTGCCTCAGGAATCAAAGGTCCTGCTCTACAGGCTTCTGCCTAAGGAGCTTGCCGCCGAGGTATTCGTAGAAATGGACTCCGACAGTCAGGAGGTACTCATCGAGTCGTTCACCGACCGTGAGATCACCGAGATCGTCGAGGAACTGTATTACGACGATACCGTTGATATCATTGAGGAAATGCCGGCAAACGTGGTTCAGAGGATTCTGAAGAACGCCATGCCGGAATCAAGAAAAAACATCAATGAGCTGCTGAAGTACCCCGAGGACAGCGCCGGCTCCATCATGACGACGGAGTATGTGCGCCTGCGTCCTAAGATGACGGTAAAAGAGGCGCTCGATCTTATCCGCGAGGTCGCGATTGAAAAGGAGACAATCTACACCTGCTACGTGACGGAGCGCCGCAAGCTTGTCGGTATCGTCACGGCGAAGGATCTGCTCATCTCCCCGCTCGACGCGGTCATTGGAAACATAATGGAGACGAACGTCGTGTCCGTTTCCGCATACGACGATCAGGAGCACATCGCGCTGATGTTCGACCGTTACGACTACCTTGCGCTTCCCGTTGTCGACAAAGAGGGGCTTCTTACCGGTATCATCACCGTCGATGACGCTATCGACGTTATGCATGAGGAGACGGAGGAGGACTTCGCTAAGATGGCGGCTATCACGCCTAATGATACGCCCTATCTTAAAACATCCGTTGCTAAGATCTGGCTGGCGCGTATCCCGTGGTTGCTTCTTCTCATGATCTCGGCGACATTTACCGGGATTATCATCTCATCGTTTGAAGCGGCGCTTGCGGCACAGGTCGCGCTGACCGCGTTCATCCCGATGCTTATGGACTCCGGCGGAAACTCCGGCAGTCAGGCATCGGTCACGGTCATCCGCGGAATATCGCTGGGTGAGGTCGAATTTCGTGACATTTTCGCCGTGATGTGGAAGGAACTGCGCGTGTCGATCCTGTGCGGCGTATCTCTTGCTGCTGCGACATACCTGAAAATAATGCTTGTCGACAATCTCATCATGGGCGGCAGCATATCGCCGACTGTTGCGCTTGTGGTGTCCCTGACGCTATGCCTGACGGTCATCTGCGCCAAGCTCATCGGCTGCACGCTTCCCATGTTCGCAGATAAGCTCGGCTTTGACCCGGCGGTTATGGCAAGTCCGTTTATCACGACCATCGTCGACGCGGTGTCGCTGCTCGTGTATTTCGCGATCGCAACGTCTCTTTTACACATTTAATCAGGCAGGAATACGATACTTATCAAAAAAGTCCGGTTATTAACCGGGCTTTTTTGTATGCTAATAAAGGCGCACGTCAGGTCGGTTTTTCCACTGCCAAGAGATGGTTTCGGTAAATGACGACAACGCAAAAGGAAAACCCGGGTTTAGGCTGGCAAAACATGTTGTTTTTATGACTTTCAATAAACTCTGGCTTTTGATATCTAAAGCAACACCTTTAGTAGCTTCTTTGCAGACGATAGAGATATTTAATAACTCCTCTTCTTATGTGCCGCTCAGTTTATGTAATCTCTGGGATTAGTTATAGATAATTACCATTTTTGATTTTCCTTCTATGCACCGAGAAAGGGTATTGACAAAATTCAATTTATTTGTTATAATTAGGCAGTGGCAAAATCGGCGAAAGTCGATGACGCAAAGTGTGAAGGCTACCGCATCCTTGATGCTACGCTTGTTCAGCTGCAATTCCGGTTATTTCGGACTTGCAGCTTTTTTATTTTCGGAGGTGACAATCGTTGAATGATGTTCTTCGTACAGAGCGAAAATTCTTACTGAACACAGCAGAAGAAGCAAGTGTTCGAGCACGGCTGGATGCGACATTACACAAAGACCCGCACGCCGGGATCACCGGATATTGTGTTCGCTCCTTGTACTTTGACACTATAAGTGACCAAGATTTTTTTGAGAAAGCAGCAGGAATCGAAATTCGCAAAAAGATTCGTCTTCGAATATACGATCCGAACGATAAAGCAGCGTTTTTGGAAATGAAGCAAAAGCAAGGCACCGTACAGCATAAACGATCAATGAAACTGGCGCGGGAGGATGCACTCAAGCTAATTGAGGGGAATTATACACCATTACTTGGTTACAAGGATAATTTTGCGGCTGAGTGTTATGGACTGATGCAAACGCAGTTTTATCGCCCCAAAGCGATTGTTCAATATTTAAGGATCCCCTATATCGTAAAAGAAAATAATACCCGCATTACTCTTGACAGTAAAATTGAAGCAACCGAAAGCTCATTTGAGCTGTTTTCTCCCGGTTTGAATATGAATCCGGTGTTGGATCCAAGCGCCACTGTTTTGGAGGTTAAATACAACGGTTTCCTGCTTTCGTATGTTCAGGAGGTTTTGAATATAGTTGATAAGAGTGAGCGTTCTGTCAGCAAATATGTTTTAGCACGGCAAAACAGTTATTAACATAATAATAGTATTGGAGGAAAATATGAAACAAGAGTTTTTTGAACTTATAAAAAACCAAGGCGATCTTACTTGGCAACAAATTTGTCTGAATATTGCGGTATCCGCAATCCTCGGATTTCTCATCTTTATTTCCTATTCAATATCGCATCGCGGAACGATATACAGTCGCAAATTCAATGTATCATTGGTAACGCTTACAGTATTGACTACAACGGTAATGACGGTCATCGGTAATAATATTGCTCTTTCGCTTGGTATGGTGGGCGCGCTTTCCATTGTTCGATTTCGTACTGCAATCAAAGATTCCCGGGATACCATATACATATTTTGGACTATTATCGTAGGAATTTGTTGCGGCGTTCGAAATTTCTTTGTAGCGGCAGTAGGCAGCATTTCGGTCTTCTTGGTGTTATTTTTACTCGGTAGTATTCGTAGTGATCGCCGTATTCTGGTTGTCATTCGCGGCAAACGGGCGATAGAATCCGGTGTAGAGGCTATGGTATACAAATGCTTTAGCCGAAAAGCTATTCTTCGAGTAAAAAACACGACTGAGACAAGTATTGAATTTATTTATGAAATCTCGGACCATGTTATGAAAAAAACTCAAAAGAAAAACTCGGATTTGGTAGATAACTTCTACAATATTGGCGATGTGGAATATGTAAATTTCGTGCTTCAAAACGATGATATTTCCAACTGATAAATAGCAGAAAGAAGGCAAATATCCATGCAGAAGAATACGACAATCGCAGCAATAGCCTGCCTTTTGGCTTTGATTATCTCAATTACTGCACCATTGATTATCAAGGAGAAAACCTCCTCGCGTATTCATCAGCATCAGACAGCAATACTCCGTCCGGAGGATGAGGTAGACGACGGAACATTTAACACGCATCTTCCGCTTCTGATAATTAATACCGGTGATGTGGAAATTCCCGGCTCTCCCATTTGGGATATGACGACAGGCGAATACGAGAAAGATGATAATAATGAAATGATTTTTTCTATGGCAGAAGATGGTACTGATACTGTTTCTGCTCAACTCAATGTTATTGATCACCAGGATCGACTAAATCGCCCTGAAGATCAACCTGAAATCAGCACCGGCATGACCATTCGTGTACGCGGTAACTCTTCTCGCTGTTTTGACAAAAAGAACTACTATATTGTTCTAAACGATCAGAACGGCAATAATAACGATCAGCCGTTATTAGGTATGAACGCACATCATTCGTGGGCTCTCCACGGTCCGATTCTCGATAAAACGTTGTTACGAAACTATATGTGGTACAACATTGCAGGGGAGATTATGGACTATGCACCAAATGTCCGTTTTTGCGAAGTTATTATCAACGGTAACTATCAAGGCGTCTATGTTTTGACAGAGATGATAACCGCAGGTAATGACGGTACTCGCTTACCTTTGACTGTCAGCCGAAAGCAAGACACTTTTTCGGGATATCTGTTGAGATTGGATTTAAACAGATCAAGTAATTTAAACCTAAATAACTTTACCCATTACACCCTTCGAACAAAAAATTATATGGAAATCAAATACCCCGGTGAATCGAATCTCACAGAAACAATGAAATCATCTATTGAAAAAGATTTTTCGACATTTGAAAAAGCGTTGTACTCATATGACTTCGACAATAAAAAGTTTGGATATAAAGCGTACATTGATACCGAATCTTTCGTTGATTATTTTTTAATTAACGAATTGACCTGCAACTATGATGCAGGATGGCTTTCCACTTACATATATAAATCAACGGACAATTTGTACCGAATGTGTATCTGGGACTTCAACTCTGCTTGTGATAACTACCAAGAAGGTACACAAACACGACCTATGCATTTTGAGTTTCAAAATGTACTTTGGTACTATATGCTGATGAAGGATGGTGATTTTACGGATAGCATCATCGACCGATATTACTATCTGCGTCAGAACTATTTCAGCGAAGAATATCTAAATCAGTATATTGATGATGTTGTGGAATATCTCGGCCCTGCAATTGAACGCAACTATGAGGTATGGAATGATACCTTTGATCCCGAAAAGGATATGCTTATTCCGACAGAACGAAATCCGCGAAACTATCAGGAATCAATTGAACAAATAAAAACATTTATTCAGGAACGACTCAGCTGGATGGACGAAAATATAGAATCGCTCCGACAATATTCAAATCAATCTAAAACGAAGAAGTTCAATGAGAATGCCAACTGAGATTGGTCTGAGGGATAATACATGAAACGATACTTAATCATCGTAATCACAGTGATCCTGTTGGCTTTAGCAGGAGGAGGCATTTTCTTCTATACAAATCTCTACATTCCTTTTGCCGGCAACCGAGAAACTACCACTTTTTCGCGTGTACAGGATCAAACCATTTATCTTGATTCAGGTAATGGATACCACTCCTTTGAAATTCGAGGAATGGATATGGGCTCCGGAATTCCCGGGAAGTGGTCTACCGACTTTGCAATTGACAAAGAAACCTATCTTCGGTGGTTTAAGCAGATTGGAGATATGGGCGCTAATACATTGCGCGTTTATACTGTTCAGAACGAAGCATTTTATGAAGCTTTTTATGAGTATAACAAAGATAATCCTAACCCATTATACTTGCTGCACGGTGTCTGGATTGACGATTACGTACAGAACTCCCGTGTGGATGCGTTTGACAGCAGCTTTCTCAATAAATTTCAGCAAGACTGTTATACAATGATTAACGTGATTCACGGCAATCGAAAGATTAACTTCGGAGAGATGAAAAGTTCCGGATCCGGTACTTATCGCAAAGATATTTCTCAGTGGGTTATTGGCTACATTCTCGGAGTAGAATGGGAAGATGTTACCGTTGCATACACAAATAATCAACACGACGACAATCCGGAAATGTGCACCTATCAAGGCACCTATTTGCAAACAACAGAGGATGCAACCCCGTTTGAAGCATTTCTTGCGCAAATTGGAGATCAAACCATCCGATATTAAACGGAACGCTATCACACACAACGCCTTTTAGCTTTTTCAAACTGGCCGACGACAGATCCCTTTGATTATCCACAGAATGTATCAGATTACTTTATGAAGTGTGCAAAGGTGGATGTTGAGCACATTCGGTCTACATCAAATTTCTTGTCAGGACAGTTTGCCTCGTACCATGTCTACCCATACTATCCGGACTATCTCAGCTTCATTGAAGATTGGAATGTTATTGGCTTGGAATCCTCCCGGTTGTTTACTGACAACACCGGAGCTGTTAACACATACTTGGCCTATTTAACGGCTCTGCGTCAGCATCATACCATGCCGGTTGTTATTTCCGAGTTCGGGGTTTCCACCGGTCGTGGAATGGCACAGAGGGATGAGAATACCGGACGAAATCAAGGCAACATGTCCGAGTCGGGACAAGGAGCTGCGCTGGTACGGTGCTATGAAGATATCATTACTTCCGGCTGTGCCGGAGGATGTATTTTTTCCTGGCAAGACGAATGGTTCAAGCGAACCTGGAACACCATGTATTCGGTTGATTTAAAGCGAACCCCATATTGGTCCGACTATCAGACAAACGAACAGTATTTCGGACTTTTATCATTTGACCCCGGCGAGAAGCAAAGTAAGTGTTATGTTGATGGAGACCCATCTGAGTGGAATGAAGCAGAAGTTCTGTCAGAGAACGAAGATATGAAATTATCCATGAAATACGATGAAAAATTTATTTATTTCTATGTTCATAAGCCGAATTTGAATTTAGAAAAGGATATAATCTATATTCCGATTGACACAACACAAAAAAGCGGTTCCACCATATACCGTGACAAAAACATTCGATTTAACCGACCGGTGGATTTTTTGATTACAATTCACGGAAAAAACGACAGCCGAATTCAAGTACAGGAGTATTACGAAGCCCTGCGGGCAAATTACTCTGAAAATGTTTATGATTACAACACCTACTACAAAGAGAATATTCCAGTGGTGGATTCGCCGGTGTTTGTGAATATCAATATGATCTTGCAGACGGCGACCGTTTTGTATCAAAACAACACGGCGGCTAAAGCAGAAACTTTTGAAACCGGGAAGCTAACTTATGGAAACGCAAATCCATCAAGTTCAGAATTCAACTCTCTGTCAGATTTTTGTGCATCAGGCGATAACCTTGAAATAAAAATCCCTTGGCAATTGCTAAACTTTGCCGATCCATCTCGCATGAAAATTCACGATGATTATTATCACGGAAATTACGGTGTAGATTACATTAGAATCAACACGTTATATGCCGGAATCGGAACACAGAGCACAGAAGGCAGAATTGTATTGAAGCCGCTTGCTTTGAAAAGTTGGGGGAATTCAATTAGCGCCCACGAAAGGCTCAAATCATCCTACTCAATTATGAAAGAATTTTGGAATGCAGAATAAAATAAATTAAAGGAGGTAACAGCGATGTTTGTGCAGACAATGATCTATATCTATCTTGCACTTTGTTTCAGCATGATCTTGTTTAACTGTGCTTATGCGGCAGTGCACCGTAACGAAAGCCAATTGAGCTTATACTCTGATTCCCGCTTTCGTCGAAAGATTCGCAAGCAAGTTCTGCAGGTTAAAAACGGGAAACAATTATCTGCAAAAAAGATTCAGCAGATAAGTCATCGCTGTAAAAACGAACAAAAGCTTGCTGCATGGGATGAGGAACTGACAGAGCTTTCTAAATATGACTCAGAGGCGGTAAATTGTTATGTACAACAAATGAGAAGTATGTTTATTACTCTCTCTGTGGAACTTCGAAAGAAAAATGCTATTCAACAAGCCCATTTTGCTTATATTATAAAGAAATATGATGTAATAAACGTTCATACCTGCCCAAACATTGCCATACTCATGTTGGACATGGTGCAGAGTCCAAATCTATACTGTAGACAGAACGCGCTGGAAGTGCTGTATTCTTTGGGAGATATCGATACCGTAATTACTGCAGTTCAGCATGTTTGTGATGGTCAGCATTTTCACCATGAGAAAATGCTCGTAGACGGTCTGCTCACTTTTCACGGAGATTTGAACAAACTGATCTCTCGAATGATGGCTATCCGAAAAGAACAGACAGAATTATTACAGCACGTCATTTTGAATACAGCTCTATATGGTAGCAACAGATACTGCGAAGAATTTCTGAGCATTCTACAAAACAAGCAAGAACCGGATGAACTTCGCTTTATAGCCCTGCGCTATCTCGGAAAAAACAAGTATCCTCCCTCTGAGCAAACACTGCAAATGTTTCTTCAACATCAGGAAAAACAACGTTGGGAATACATAGCAATTGCCGCCTCGGCGCTGGGCTCCTATCAAAGTGACGAAAATATCTTGTTGCTGAAGAACTGTCTTTCCAATCCTAACTGGTACGTCCGGCATAATGCTGCAGTGAGTCTTGAAAAATATCATCTTCCTTATTTGGAGCTGGCTACCGTTTATGAGGAGACTGACCGTTATGCAAGAGAAATACTGAGGTATAGAATCGAAATGGACCAAATGCAGGAGGTGACAGCATGAGCACCGAAACCATGCAGATGCTGCAAGCGGTCTTTAACGTAATCGATATATTTTTTGTTTTGTACTTAATCGGATATTCTACATTTTTATTTTTATCTGTATTAAATGGTTCAATAACGCTATATAAAAAGCGTCGTGAAGTATTGCTAAAAAACGTTAAACATGATGATTACTATATCCCGGTCAGTATAATTGTTCCGGCACATAATGAAGAAGTTACCGTTGTTGATACGGTGAACAGTTTGTTGGCATTAGACTACAAGCTTTACGAAATCATTGTGGTAAACGACGGTTCCAAAGACAGAACAGCTCAAGTGCTGATTGATTCCTTTCATATGAAACAGTTGCACGAACCATTCCGTATTCAAATTCAAAGTCAGCCGGTTGAATCTGTTTATGCGTCTTTTGATGAACGGGTTTCGCTGAAACTAATCAATAAAAAAAACGGTGGAAAAGCGGATACCTTAAACATGGGCATAAATGCTGCTTACTATCCGTATTTTATTTGTATGGACGCCGATTCTATGTTGCAATACGATTCCTTGCGAGAAATAGTACGACCGATATTAGAAAACGACAATGTAATTGCCGTAGGCGGGACGGTTCGGCCTTCCAATGGTGCTGAATTGAAGTTAGGGCATGTCAAGTCATATCACCTTCCGAATAATCTACTTGCATGTATGCAAACGCTGGAATATGACCGTTCTTTTTTGGCTGCACGTATTCTTTTGGATAGATTGAATGCTTCTCTGATTATTTCCGGCGCATTCGGATTGTATCATAAAGAAACGGTCATCGCTGCCGGTGGATATGATACATCCACAATGAGCGAGGATATGGAATTAGTTGTAAAGCTACATGAGTTTTGCACAATCAATAACCGCCCCTATTTAATCAAATATGCAACAAATGCCGTCTGTTGGTCTCAAACTCCGGAGAATCTACGTGATCTTTGTAAACAGCGAAAGAGATGGCACAGAGGGCTGTATCAATGTATGAAGAGCCATAGACGTATGATCAAAAATATTCGAAACCCGGCTGTCAGTCTGATTGCCTACCCGTACTTTTTGCTATATGAACTATGTTCACCGTATATAGAAATGTTCGGCTTGCTTTCCATGATTGTTGCGTATGTTATCGGATTATTGAATGTGAGGTATATGTTGCTGTTTTGGGGGACATACGTGATATTCGGTGTCATAATGACAATGACAGTATTTTTTTCGCGTATACAAACCATTGACCTTTCAATCTCATTTTCCGATGTGTGCAAGGCAATCGGCTTGTGTTTTGTTGAATTGATAGGTCTACGCTCTATTATGGTTATAGTTCGTGCAAATGCACTAATCGGAATTAACAAAAATAGAAATCTTCAATGGGGCAGTATTGAGAGAAAAAAGCTTGATTATAGCGGAAAGGAAACGAATAAATGAAAAACCTTAAAAAAGCATTATTCGGATATTCCCGTAGAGACGTCTGCGAGTACATTGCACAACTAAATGACACATTTACAAAAAAACTTCATACCTGCGAAGAAGAACAAAAGGATGTTGTGTGCAAATTAGAAAACAGAATCAATGAGCTGGAAGCAGAAAACAAATCTTTGACTGAGCGTCGTGATGCGATAAGTCAAGCAATTGTTGAAGCAAAACTATTTTCAGCTCAGCTCGAGGCAAAAGCGCAGGAAGAACAAAACCTTGAGATAAATAAGACTCGACAATACTATCAAAACGCCAGAGAACGTGTTGATTCCATTAATGTCGATGTGACTGATCTTCAGCGTGCGCTGTGCTCTTCTATTGAACACCTGAAAGCGGATTTGGAACAAGCCTCTTGTCAATATAATAAAATACATCAACAGCTTGAAACGGAATTTAACTCTTTGCAGAAACCGGATTAAAATAGGAAGGACGAGAAAGCTACTCCCCTCTGTGACGGATAATGCTTTCCGATATCGTATCATGAAAAAAGCAATCAAATTTGCATCACTTCTACTTCTTTCCATATCCTTTCTGAACATAAGCGTTCTGAAAACTGAAGCCAGTGTTCAAGCTGCAACAAATACCTATGGAGATGCTGATACAATTTATGTTGCCGGATCTCCCAACACCTATCCAATGGAATATTACAACCCCGATACAGGATGTTTTGAAGGTATTATGCCGCAAATTCTGAATCGAATATCAGAAGAAACGGGATTGTCATTTACGTATCTGTATGACGGAAGCGATAATGCACGGGTACGTATGGTAAAAAACGGTCAGATTGATATTGTATCTTGTGTATTATCATCAGATAGGGACTTGATGGATGTATTAAAATCCCATAGTGATGCTATACTGACGGGTACAAGTGACGGGCTTACAACAGAGTATTATTTTGGTTATATAGAACTTTCTTCACCGGAACTTATCGAACAGATAAATCGGGCATTAGAAGATATCAGCCCGCAGGAATTGAACGGAATGTTCGTTCGTATGGATAATAACCGTCTACCAGTATCGTATAGGACTTTATGGATCGTAACTGGTAGCCTAATGTTGCTGATGCTCCTCTCAGTCAGTGTGCTCTCATTTTTCTTATATAAACAAAAAAAGAAAAAAAGTAAAAAGAGCAATTCCAGAAAAGAATTAACAATAGCCGAGCTTCAAACACAGTATAACGAAAATATTGATCATGCCTTGCGAAAAGTTTATTCTATTATCTATTTTAGTTTTGATACAGAAAGAACGGCAAGATTGTATGGTTTATCTTCTGTAACTGTTCGTCTGTCTGCGGCAGTGAAAGATATTCTGTCAGATATGGGAATGGAAAATTCCCTATACAATGATGGAAGGGGAGTTACAGTACTGAAGCTTTCCGGCGGAAAAGACCATGCAAATGTATGGGCAGAAAAAATCATTGCACACCTAAACTCATCTATCGCCTCAAGCAGCCCTCTGTTAATGCGGGCAGGAATATACAATTTAAAGAGTGACGATGACGAATGTACTATCGCAATTCAAAATGCAAAACAGTGTTTTCTTTCCGCCCAGGAGCACCATCAAGATATCTTATCTTGTACGGATACGCTATTACAGCAAATAAAAGATTGCCAGATTTTGGTGAAAGATTTTGAACAAGGCATCGAAAGCAAAGAATTTTATCTATATCTACAACCTATCGTTAATGCCGACACGCAACAGATCGCAGGAGCGGAAGCACTGGCTCGTTGGGAACACCCGACACGAGGAATGCTCAAGCCCAGTGAATTTGTTGATGTCCTTTCGCAAAGCGGCGTCATACGCCAATTGGAATTCTATGTTTTTGAGTTGGTTTGTAATCAACTACATGATTGGTATAAGCAGGGAGTCGATTATTTTATTTCCTGCAATTTTACCAGACAATCAATAGAAAGCGACAGCTTCTGTAATGATCTTTTGAGCTGTGTGGAAAAATACAAATTTGATCATGCAAAACTTGTACTGGAAATAACAGAAGATGTTATGGAAAACAATCGTTCACGTGTTATGAATAACATTGTCACTTGCCGAGAAGCAGGTTTTCAAATTGCGTTGGATGACTTTGGTTCAGGCATCACATCATTTGCGGATTTGTGTGATTTTCCATTGGATATTATTAAAATTGATAAGTCAATGCTCCAAAAAGCCAATACTGCCAAAGGACGTGCCATACTGAAAGCAGTAACTCGATTGGCAAGAGAAATGAAATATCTTGTCTTATGTGAAGGTGTAGAAACTGCGGAAGAAACTGAAATGGTCAGAAACATGCATTGTTCTCTGATTCAGGGCTTCCTGTTTTATCGTCCAATGCCGATTGATGCTTTTCAGAAACACATAAGAGTTTGAGAGGATCGAATTCTTCGATGTCATCATTAAACACGACCAATTATATTATTTTAAAATATTTTAAAAACATATTGACAGATTAAAAATACCGGTGTATAATATTTCCAATGGAACGGCAAAGGTGTCGCAGATTATTGTCTGTGACACCTTTGCCGTTTAATTTTTAATATGATTGGAGTGATTGTAATGAAAACAGTTTCCGAAATTTTCGGCTGCATGGTGTTCAATGATAACACCATGAAAGCAAGACTTCCGAAGGAAACTTACAAATCGATGAAAACA
>CAZMRH010000013.1:7561-22921 GCA_964568705.1 uncultured Lachnospiraceae bacterium | reverse complement strand
CGGTCAGGCGGCGGAATTCGACTATGCCGGTGCTCAGGCGTGCCGTGTCCTGCGGGGCGAGGGCGTGAACGTCGTGCTCGTCAACTCAAATCCCGCGACCATTATGACTGACAGCGCGCTTGCGGACGAAATCTATCTTGAACCGCTGTGCGCCGAAACGATAAAGCGTATCATCGAAAAGGAACGTCCCGACAGTCTGCTTGCCGGACTCGGCGGTCAGACGGGACTTACCGTGGCCATGCAGCTCTCGCATGAAGGATACCTTGAGAAGTCCGGCGTACGGCTTCTCGGAACAAGCGCGGTCGCCATCGACAAGGCGGAGGATCGCGAGCTGTTCAAGAAAACGATGGAGGAGATCGGCCAGCCGGTCATCCCCTCCGACATCGCGACGGATATCGAAGCAGCTCTTGCGGTAGCTGAAAAGATCGGTTATCCAGTGATCGTGCGCCCTGCGTTCACCCTCGGCGGAGGCGGCGGCGGTGTGGCGAACAATGCGGACGAGCTGCGCGTTATCGCGAAGACCGGGCTTGACGCATCCCCCATCACGCAGATACTTGTCGAACGCTATATCTTCGGCTGGAAGGAAATAGAGTTTGAAGCAATGCGCGACGGTGCGGGAAATGTCATCGCCGTATGCAGTATGGAAAACGTCGATGCGGTCGGAATCCACACAGGAGATTCGATCGTTGTCGCACCCGCGCTTACCCTCTCGAATAAGGAATATCAGATGCTTCGCACCGCCTCCCTTGAGATAGTCTCGGCTCTCGGCATCGTCGGCGGCTGCAACTGTCAGTTCGCGCTGAATCCCGACAGCTTCGAGTACGCGGTGATCGAGGTAAACCCACGCGTATCGCGCTCATCAGCCCTTGCAAGCAAGGCGACGGGCTACCCTATTGCGAAGATCACGACAAAGCTTGCGCTCGGCTACAACCTCGACGAAATAAAAAACGATATCACCAAAAAGACGTGCGCGTGCTTTGAGCCGGCGGTTGACTATATAGTCGTGAAATTTCCGAAGTGGCCGTTCGACAAGTTCCACACGGCATCGCGCAGACTCGGTACTGCGATGAAGGCGACGGGCGAGGTGATGTCAATCGGTCAGTCGTTTGAGGCGGCGCTGATGAAGGCGGTGCGCGGTGCGGAGATATCGCTCGACACGCTCAACCGCATGCCGTCGGATAACCGCTGCGTGCGTGACCGCCTCCGTGACATGGACGATCTGCGCATCTTCACCGTATTTGAGGCAATAAAGTCGGGTATATCGCTCGATGAAATATACGACATCACGCGAATCGATCGTTGGTTCTTAAATAAGCTTAAGAATCTCGCGGAATATGAAGCGTCGGTCGCGGGCGTCATCAACGATGAAACATATATTCGCGGCAAGCGTCTCGGGTATACCGACGCGTCCCTTGCGCGGCTGTCGGGCTCGGCAAATATGCCCGCTGCACTTCCCGCCGCGTACAAGATGGTCGACACCTGCGCGGCTGAATTCGACGCGGTGACACCGTACTTCTATTCTACGCACGACAGCATGTGCGAATCACGCACCTTCACGCGCTCGGGCAAACCCGTCATCATGGTGCTTGGGAGCGGCCCTATCCGCATCGGTCAGGGAATAGAATTCGACTATTCATCCGTTCATTGCGTATGGACGCTCAAGAAGCTCGGATATGACGTGGTCATCGTCAACAACAATCCCGAGACTGTCTCGACCGACTACGATACGGCAGACCGCCTGTACTTCGAACCGCTGTGCCCGGAGGACGTGATGAACATCATCGCGGTGGAAAAGCCGGTCGGAGTCGTCGTCGCGTTCGGCGGTCAGACAGCGATAAAGCTGACTAAGTTCCTCGATGACGCAGGGATAATGATACTCGGCACATCGGCGGCTGAAATCGACACTGCGGAGGACCGCGAAAAATTCGACGCTCTCCTCGAGCATTTCGGCATCAGGCGGCCGCGCGGCATGGGCGTGATGACACTCGACGAGGCGCTCTCAGCGGCGGATTCGCTCGGTTATCCGGTACTCCTTCGCCCGTCGTACGTCATCGGCGGTCAGAACATGGTCATCGCGCATACCGACGCGGATG
The DNA here is from genome assembly GCA_964568705.1 of uncultured Lachnospiraceae bacterium. Lineage (GTDB taxonomy): Bacteria > Bacillota > Clostridia > Oscillospirales > CAG-272 > CAZMRH01. Next base: position 20,828 of record CAZMRH010000013.1, on the reverse strand, counting down.
TGCACCGCTATATGGAAATAATCCTCGCGGGCGACATCGAGAATCCCGTGCTCGTCGACAAGTACATGCCCGGCATCGAGCTTGAAGCGGACGTTATTTCCGACGGGTGTGACGTGCTCATCCCCGGAATCATGCAGCATATCGAGCGTGCCGGGGTACACAGCGGCGACTCTATCGCGGTCTATCCGCCGTGCTCGCTTACCGACAAAATGCTGCGTCACATCGTCGAAAGCTCCGAAAAGCTCGCGCTATCACTCGGCACGAAGGGACTTGTCAACATACAGTACCTCATTTACTGCGGCGAGCTGTACGTCATCGAAGTCAACCCGCGCGCCTCACGTACCGTGCCGTACATCAGCAAGGTGACGGGCGTACCTATAGTCGAGCTTGCGTCGCGCGTGATGGTTGGTGAAAAGCTCGCCGACATGGGCTACGGCACAGGACTTTATAAAACTCCGCCGTACTTTGCGGTAAAGGTGCCGGTGTTCTCATTCGAGAAGCTCTCCGACGTAAACTCTATCCTCGGCCCCGAGATGAAGTCGACGGGCGAGGTACTCGGAATCGGACGCACGCTTCCCGAAGCACTGTTCAAGGGACTTTGCTCCGCGGGCTTCAATATCGCGTCCCCGAAGTCGGGAGACACGCGCGGCGTGCTCATAAGCGTCGACAGTCACGATTTGTTTGAAGTTGTGACGCTTGCGAAAAAGTTCGACGATCTCGGAATGAAGATGTACGCTCCGCGTGAGACTGCCGACGCGATAGCGCAGCTCGGCATCGACGTTGAATATGTCGGCGAAGGTGAGGCGATACCTCTGCTTGAAAGCGGCAAAATCGGCTGCGTCGTATATACGGGCGAGCAGGTTGACGCGAAGCTCGGCGACTACATCACGCTTCACCGCCGCGCCGTACAGCTGTCGGTCGCGTGTCTCACTTCCCTTGATACCGCGAACGCACTTGCCGACATCATTGCCAGCCGCTACACAAAGCAGAATACCGAGCTTATCGACATCAACAATCTTAGACGGGACCGTCAGACGCTCCATTTTTCGAAGATGGAAGGCAGCGGCAACGACTACATCTATATCGAAAACTTCGACGGAGGTGTCAACGCGCCCGAATCGCTCTGCATCAGGATGTGCGACAGGCACTACGGTGTCGGCGGAAGCGGTATCGTACTGATCGAGAAATCGGACATGGCCGACGCGAAAATGCGTATCTTCAACCGCGACGGAAGCGAGGGAAGGATGGCAGGCAACAGCATACGGTGCGTCGCGAAGTATCTGTACGACAACGGCTTTGTCGCGTCGGAAAACATCACAGTCGAGACGGCGAGCGGCGTAAAGCAGCTTGAACTGTTCGTGATGAACGGTAAGGTATCGTCGGTCGCGGTGCATATGGGCAAGGCGGAGCTGTGTGCGGCGAAAATTCCCGTAATTACCGACCGCGAGCGCCTTATCGACGCGCCTGTCACTATCGGCGGCGAAAAGTACCGCATCACCTGCGCGTCCATCGGAAATCCGCACTGCGTCATATTCTGCGGCAAGGTGGATGCGGTCGACGTGAAGAATGTCGGCCCGAAGTTCGAGAACGATGCGATGTTCCCCGAGCGCATCAACACGGAATTCGTTCGCGTTGTCAACAAGAATACGCTTAAAATGCGCGTATGGGAGCGCGGCAACGGCGAGACTCCCGCATGCGGCACAGGTGCGTGTGCGGCGGTGATCGCGGCGTGCGAGAACGGATATTGTAAGAAGGGCGAGGACATCACGGTGAAGCTTCGCGGCGGCGATCTTGTCGTCAACTACACCGACGACGCGGTCATACTCACAGGCGGTGCGCATCTCGTATATACAGGCGAAATCGAAATATAAAAAGTACGGAATTCCTCATAACGGGGAATTCCGCAGGTTTTCCGACAATAAAGCAAGCATCTCCCGCCGGGGGCTTTCTTGTGCGGTTTTATTCGGAGGTAATTATGTGGAACATGTTATGGCCGATACTCATCGTAGTCGGCGCGAACACGCTATACAACATCAGCACAAAGTCAACGCCGACGGACATTGATCCGTTCGCGTCACTCACCGCGTCGTATTTTGTCGCGATGGTCTGCTCTCTTGCGCTGTTTTTCACCACGTCAAAAAACAAGAACATCTTCACCGAGCTGTCCGCGAAGTCAAACTGGACGACCTACGCGCTCGGTGCGGCTATAGTCGGACTTGAGTTCGGCTTTCTGTGCATCTACCGCGCAGGCTGGAAGATCAGCACCGCGCATCTCGTCGCAAGTATCACGCTGTCATGCGTACTGCTCATCGTCGGACTTTTGTTTTACAAGGAAACGCTGTCGTCGCGGCAGATCATCGGCATCGGCGTATGTGCGGCGGGACTTGTGCTTATCGCGAAATAATATATTCGCCTCAGCATAGCGGATTTCATTAAAAAGACCTCATTCTTCGGAATGAGGTCTTTTTTGGCCCGCCCTGAGGGAGTCGAACCCACGACCAACGGAATCGGAATCCGGTACTCTATCCATCTGAGCTAAGGGCGGTCGTTCGGCAGTGACCCTGCCGACGATAAGTATAGCACACTTCCGTACGATTTGCAAGCGGAATCTGTCACTCCTGCGCACTTTTCAGCATTGTTTCAAGCTCGTGCATGAACGTCTCAACATCCTTGAACTCGCGGTAAACCGATGCGAAGCGAACGTACGCAACCCCGTCGAGTGTGCGCAGACGGTTCATCACCATCTCGCCGAGCTCTGTCGAGGTGACCTCACGTTTCCCTCCGCCGACAAGCTCCCCTTCGATGTCATCGGCGATAGCCTCGGCATCGACCGGTCGCTTCTGACAAGCCTTCATAAGTCCGGAGAGCAGCTTGTTCTTATCAAAATATTCCTTTGAGCCGTCCTTCTTCAGCACGACCGGCTGAAACACGTCGATCATCTCATATGTGTTGAAGCGCGTGTGACACTCAAGACACTCGCGGCGGCGGCGTATCGAGTTGTTCTCGTCGATGTGGCGTGAGTCAAGCACCTTCGTCTCCTCCGACGAGCAGTTCGGACATCTCATCTGTCAAATCTCCTTTATCAGTATGTGCGGGGCGTGGCCGGAATCACACTCTGCCCGGACACTTTTCCCCGATTATCTTCATCGCCGCGTCAAGCGTTCCATCGAGGTCGAGGTCTGAGTCGTCGAGTATCACCGCGTCATCCGCCGGGACCGCCGGTGCGATATCGCGGCTGCGGTCGTTCTCGTCACGCTGTATGATATCGCGCAGTATCTCGTCATACGACGGCGCGCTGCCCTTCTCGCGCAGCTCCTTATAACGACGCATCGCACGCGATTCGGGTGACGCGGTAAGGAACAGCTTCACGTCCGCGTCCGGCATTATCACCGTGCCGATATCGCGTCCGTCCATTATCACTCCGCCGCTCTTTATCATATCGCGCTGAATGCCGAGCAGAAACGCGCGCACCTTCGGCAGTGCGGACACATGCGACGCGTACATCGAGATATCGTTCTCGCGTATCGCGCGGCTGACATCCTCACCGTTCATGATGACGTGCTGCTCTCCGTCCGTGATGACAAGACTTAAGTCGATTTTATCAAGCAGTGGTGCGACTTGTGCTTCACTCTGATCGTCAACTCCGCTTCGTTTCGCGTAAAGTCCGACGGAGCGGTAAAGCGCGCCGGTGTCGACATACACAAGTCCGAGACGTGCTGCAAGCATCTTCGCAAGAGAGCTTTTTCCGGCTCCGCTCGGTCCGTCGATAGCAATTTTAAGTTTCATGGTATTGTTCCTTATAATGATTATAATGGGGATTTTAAATACTGCGTTATGCGTGTCGGGCGTAGTTCAGTTTATGCCAGACGATTCCCACCGTGCCTTATGTCGATTCGCCCTAATCGGGAGCGCGAGGGATAGTTCCCTCGCATCGTACCCCCGCATGACGGAGTCACGCGTTTTACCCCGTCTTGATAAGGCCCCGTATTTACTCACAGCATCTCGGAGGCGACATCAGCGAGTATCGCCACGCCACAGCGTATGTCGTCGTCGGATGGTGTGGAGTAGTTCATCCTGAACGACTGCGATGTGCCGTCAGGGTCACAGCAGAACGCCGTACCCGGTACAACCGCGACCTTCTTCTCTATCGCACGCTTTACGAACTGTTTCATGTCGATACGGTCGGGAAGCGTACACCAGATGAAGAGTCCGCCTTCGGGACGCGTGTATTTTACTTCCTTCGGCATCTTTTCGTCAAGGCATCCGAGCATCAGTGCGCACTTGTCATGGTACAGCTTCCTGATTCCTGCGATATGAGCGTCAAGGTCGTATTCGCTGATGAAACGGCTGCACAGCATCTGGAAGAAGATGTTCGTGTGAACGTCCTCGACCTGCTTTGCCACGACCATTTTCTGCACAATTTCCGACGGCCCGTGAATGTAGCCGATACGCATACCGGACGACATAATTTTCGAAAATGACGAGCAGTAGATGACGATGTTCTCCGTATCCATGCTCTTTATCGTCGGTATCTCCGCACCCGAAAATCGAAGCTCACCGTACGGGTTGTCCTCAAGAATAATGACGCTGTGCTTTACAGCGATTTCATATATCTTCTTACGCTTTTCAAGCGACGTGGTGATTCCCGACGGATTCTGGAAGGTCGGGATGAGGTAGATGAGCCGCGCGCGCGGGGTAGCTGTAAGCATACGGTCAAGCGCGTCGGGGTCGATGCCGTCGCCGTCAAGCGGTATGCCGACAGTGACAGCCCCATTTGACCGGAACGCGTTGAGCGCACCAATGAAGGTCGGCTCCTCGCATATGACAGTGTCACCCTCGTTGCATAACGCCTTGCATGCAAGCTCGATGCCCTGCTGACCGCCTGTTACGACTATCGTCGTATTGCCGTCAGCCGATATATCAAACTTTGTTTTAAGCCGCTCGGTCAGCTGAGTCCGGAACGGCGGATAACCCTCAGTGACACTGTACTGGAGCGCGATCGTGGGCTCATCGGCGAATATGTCCGCCGCAATTTTTGCTATAGCCTCAATAGGGAATGACAGCGGTGACGGATTGCCCGCCGCGAAGCTGATCATCCCGGGCTGAGATGTACTTTTAAATATCTCGCGTATCGCAGAGGGCTTCATTACCGCAAGCTTGTCAGAAATATAATATTGCATCTTTTCCTTTCTCCTATCTTGTAATTATTTTTTATTCTTGAATATAAAGAATTTACAGAAGATGTAGTTGATAATCACCACGATGACCGACAGTACGACCTTTGCCGCAAGTATTCCGTCAATTGAATGTGTGCCAACGGTAAGAAGCGTATAATTCTGAAGTTCGAGTATACTTTCGCTGACGAACAGTCCGGCTTCCTCAAAGAGAAATGACGCGACTCTCGCACCGACGAACGACGGTATCTCCTTTTTCAGAACCTGCGCCGACCAGCTCTTGCTTTCGAATACGAAAAGCTTGTTGACCACAAAGGCGAACACTACCGCAAATACGAACGCGATCGCATTTGCGGCGGTGCTTCCCGTATTGCCGAACAAGACCGAGTAGCACAGCCAGAAGAAGAAGTAGTTGACGACAGTCGTCATCACGCCGAATACAAGATACAGCACCGTCTCGCGGTTGACAAATTTTTTAATGTTCATTTACAGCTCCCGTCGTTTATTTTGTACCGGCTGACGCGGCGTATTCGCTCATGCGCCATATTTCGGCGTAACCGCCTGACGCGTACAGATAATAGGTGTCGTCGATTATTCCTTTGCCGTTGAACTCCTTCTGTGACATAAAGCGTGTATCAAGAATGCAGTATTCCGTTTTTGTAAGCTGACCGTAGTATTCGGGGAATGACTGCAAATCGTCGACATAGTACAGATGCGGCGCGATGTTGGTCGAAGCGGAGACTGATGCATCCTCCGGAATAAGGTCGAGCACCTCGTTCGTTTCCTCAATCTTTGCCTTGTTTACGGAATAACCGTCAACACGGCCCTTGATTTTTCCGGCGGTAAGCGACATCATGAACACCGCAGATGCCATCAGCATGAAGCAAATCGCAACGCGGCGCTTGTCCGCGGACATCTCGGTCAGCATGACCATTGCGGAGAACACGATGAGCGCCGCCACACCGAAGGTGTACTGGAAGTCGACGTTATACTGATAGCTCCAGCCTGTCGGCATAAGGTTAATGACAAGCATCGGTATGAGCAGGAACAGAAGCGACGATCTTTTCGTAAGGAACGGTGCGAACATAACCGGCACAAGCATCCAGAATATGAACGCTATCTTCTCCTGCATTATGATTCTTGACAGGAAGTATCCCGTGTTGAACAGGCAGGTCTTGATTATAGCAAAGAAGTTCTGCTGATCTCCGATGTAGTAATCGCTCAGGCGGCTCATCATCGGCTCTCCGCCGAACACACCGATCATTTTTATCGCAAATACGAAGTAGACACATGTGATACCGAACATAAGTATGCCGAGCAATTTTTTCTTTTTTGAGAATATGTACCACAGTGCGATCGCACCCACGTAAATTGCCGCATCCTCCTTCACCCCGAGCGTAAGAAGGGTGAAGATAAGCACCGGCACGGTCTTTTCCTCAAGCAGGAAATAAATCAGATAAAGCACAAGCACGGATAAGAACTTATTCTCATGAAAGTCGTAGAAACATCCGTTCATTATCGTCGGATACAGGACGTACAGCGCCCCGCATGCTACGCTCATCTTCTCGGAGAAGCCGAGTTTTTTTGCTATGCGGAACACCGGGAATATTCCCATTCCCACGAATATCGCCTGAATCGCATAAAGGTAATACGGCGTACGGAAGATCATGTAGCCGGGAAGGAAGAGGTAGTATATCGGTGAAAAGTGTACGGCAAAGTGGCTGATAACACCGTCGCGCTCGACAGATGTATTCGGCAGTCCCGTTTTCGCCATCTGCTCGAACATCTGCGCGAATATACCGAAATCGTAGGTTGAATTATTGAACTGTGCATACTCAAGCGCGGTGCTGCACGCAGTCACCACCGTAAATATCAAAAACAGCACGCATACGATGATGTAGCTCACCCTGTGAGACAACTTCAGTCCGCACAGTTTCAGCTTGTTGTCGCAGCCGACATACTTTGCAACTACAAACAGGACTAATGCAAGTGTGACATCGAAGTAAATGCCGACGGACTGATTCACCGCAAGCTGTACCGCAAATGCAAACGACGCGACAAGCAGCGACCATGCCGCCGGTGCGGGGTCTTTGATCAGGATGCAGATCACTGCGATAGTCAAGGTACCGAATGCGACCGCAAGGATAAACACAGGCTTGTTGATGTAACTGTAAAAGCTTTTTTTGACAAAGTCCCACTTAAATGCGTTGACGAATGACGCGGCGCAGAACGCTGCGGCAAACGCGGCAACGAGAGTGTGGAATTTGAAGTTTGCGTCGGTGAGCAGCTTGCGTATCTTTTCGATGATACTTACGATGGTGTTCATTGGCGGCTCCTTTGATGAGACAGTATGATTAAATTGAGTGTCGGCATTTAGTAAAGAAGGATTTCGTACACGGCATAGAAATTCCGCGTACCCGGATGCGCAGGCAAGGGCGAAGTTCGTTATAAACCTGACGATTTCCGCCGTACTTCGTTCTGTCAACCCTGTTAGGGAGCGCGAGGGATAGTTCCCTCGCATCGTAATCTGCCCGTCTCACAGCTTATCACGCAGGAATTTACCCGTATACGACCTCTCGCACTTCGCGACCTCCTCGGGCGTTCCGGTGCAGACGACAGTTCCGCCGAGATCACCGCCCTCGGGGCCGAGGTCGATTATATAGTCGGCAGTCTTGATTATATCGAGGTTGTGTTCGATTATCACGATCGAGTTGCCCGCATCGACAAGACGCTGAAGTACTTCGATCAGCTTTTCGACATCCGCTGAGTGAAGTCCGGTGGTCGGCTCGTCAAGCACATACAGCGTACGTCCGGTACTGCGGCGGGAGAGCTCAGTCGCGAGCTTGACTCGCTGTGCCTCACCGCCCGAAAGCGTCGTCGATGACTGACCGATCTTGACGTAGCCGAGCCCGACGTCACATAAAGTCTTGAGACGGTTCGAGAGCTTCGGCAGCTCCGAGAAGAACGATGCACCCTCCTCCGCCGTCATTTCAAGCACGTCCGCAATACTCTTGCCCTTGTACTTTGCTTCAAGCGTCTCTCGGTTGTATCTCTTGCCGTGACACACATCGCACGACACATATACGTCGGGCAGGAAGTGCATCTCGATCTTCTTCACGCCGTCACCCTCGCACGCCTCGCACCGTCCGCCCTTGATGTTGAACGAAAATCTGCCGGGCGTGTATCCGCGCATCTTCGCGGCGGGCGTTTTGGAAAACAGCTCGCGTATGTCGGTGAACAGTCCCGTGTAGGTCGCGGGATTCGAGCGCGGAGTCCTGCCTATCGGGCTCTGGTCGATGTTGATTATCTTGTCAAGCGCGTCTGTTCCGTCGATGCGCTTGTACTTCCCCGGCCATGTGATCGCGCGGTTGAGCTTCGCGGCAAGGGATTTGTAAAGTATGCTGTTGATGAGCGACGATTTGCCGCTGCCCGACACTCCCGTAACGCATACGAAGCAGCCGAGTGGTATATCTACGTCGATGTTTTTCAGGTTATGCTCACATGCACCCACGATAGACAGTTTTTTGCCGTTGCCACTTCGGCGCTTTTCGGGTACGGCGATCTTCCGTCTGCCCGACAAAAACGCGCCTGTCACGGAATTTTTATTCTTCATCACCTCGGCAGGAGTTCCCGCCGCGACGACCTCACCGCCGTGTACTCCGGCGCCCGGTCCGATATCGACGATATAGTCCGCGCTCTCCATCGTCTCCTCGTCATGCTCGACGACGATGACGCTGTTGCCGATATCGCGCAGGCGCATGAGCGTCTCGATAAGGCGGCGGTTGTCACGCTGGTGAAGTCCGATGCTCGGCTCGTCGAGGATGTAGAGCACACCCGTCAGCGATGAACCGATCTGCGTCGCAAGGCGGATTCTCTGCGCCTCACCGCCGGACAGTGAGCCTGCCGCACGCGCGAGCGTGAGGTAGTCAAGCCCGACGCTTACGAGAAATCCGAGGCGGTTCTTTATCTCCTTGACAATCTCCCGAGCTATTTGCGTCTCCATATCGCTGAACTTCAGGTTTTCGGTAAACTGCAGTGCGTCCGCCACCGACATTCTGCAAAAATCGGCAATGTTGATGCCGCCGACCGTCACCGCAAGCGTCGACGGGTTAAGACGCGAGCCGCCGCATTCGGGACAATCCCTCTCCTCGATGAACTGCTCGTAGTATTCACATTCCGCCGCGCCGCCCTGCTCCATGCGCGCTTCGATCATGGGGATGATCCCGGCGAACTTCACGCTCTGCTTTCGCACATATCCGCCAAAGCCGCGCACGATATCGTACATCTGATTTCCTGTGCCGTACATTAGTACCTTCCGCGCTTCCGGTGTAAACGTGCCGATCGGCTGATCGAGTGTGAAGCCGTGAATGCGTCCGACCGATTCGAACAGAGGTCCGAGCCATGTGTCGGGACCGAGCGACTTGAAGCCGTTGACCGCGATCCCGCCGTCGAGAAGCGACAGGTCGGGATCCGGGATTATCTTTTCGTTCGACACGCTGCGCATAACTCCGATGCCTGAGCATTTCGTGCACGCGCCGAACGGATTATTGAATGAAAACATGCGCGGCTCAAGCTCGCCGAAGCTTATGTTGTGCTCCTCGCACGCATAGTTTGTCGAAAACTCAAGCAGCGTCTCAGCTCCGCCCTCATCGGGAACGGTAATCACATTGACCGCACCGCCGCTCTCCTTTAGTGCAGTCTCGATGCTATCCACAAGGCGCGACTGTATTCCCTCGCGGATGACGAGCCTGTCAATTACTATCTCTACGGAGTGACGCTCATTCTTCTCAAGCTCGATCGTCTCACTGAGGTCGTATATGATGCCGTCGACGCGCACGCGCACGTATCCGCTGCGCTTCACCTCGTCGAGCAGCTTCTCGTGTCTGCCCTTCTTCGCCTTGACGACGGGTGCGAGCACCATAAACCGCGTTCCCTCGGGAAGCGCGCATATCCTGTCAATTATCTGATCCGTCGTCTGCTGGCGTATCTCCTTGCCGCATACTGGGCAGTGAGGAACGCCGACTCTCGCGTAAAGCAGTCTGAGGTAATCGTATATCTCCGTCACTGTGCCGACCGTCGAGCGCGGATTCTTAGACGTTGTTTTCTGATCTATCGAGATCGCGGGTGACAGTCCCTCGATCGTGTCGACATCGGGCTTGTCCATCTGACCGAGGAACATCCTCGCGTATGATGAGAGCGACTCGACGAAGCGGCGGTGTCCCTCGGCGTATATCGTATCGAACGCAAGCGATGATTTGCCGCTTCCGGACAGTCCCGTGAATACCACAAGGCTGTCCTTGGGGATGGTCACGTCGATATTCTTGAGGTTATTGACTCTCGCTCCCCTGACAGTCAGGTATCTTTTTTTATCCATATATTGATTATTGCCTCCGTCACGCCGCAGCGTGGCTTTATTTACAGTTTTTGTAGTGCCCGGTAAGGCTTCCGGCAAGTATTATTTTACGCTCCTCGCTTGTAAGCGTACCGATGCTGAAATGATGCTTTATCACTTTTCCGTCTGACGAGTGATACAGCCATCCGTCGAATTCGGTCGCGCCGGACTCGATAGCCGCACGCACGCCGGGGATAAAGAGGAAGTCGCCGCACTCCACGGTGTCGCCCATCGTGCCGACATTCTTTCCCATTGACATTTCACCGCATTGAAGCGGCAGCATACCCCAGTTGATGAGGTTCGAGCGGTAGCGCTTCGTCGCGTATTCGCGGGAGATGTTCGCAAGTCCGCCGAGCACGCGCTGACATGAAGCCGCCTGCTCACGTGCCGAGCCGTCACCGGGTCTCGGTGCGCATACCATCGAGCCGAGTACGGTGTTGTCTCCGTCAATCGTCACACCGCACGCCGCTTCAAACGCTGCCTTTGCCGCATCAGCCGATTTAGTCCACCCGGCAAGCAGCTCCGCGTCCGCACCGTCGTTTTTACCGGTTGCGATGCTTCTCACAACGTCCGCACGTCCCGTGTACGCCGGATCCTTGCGGGAGAGGGTAAAACGTGACAGTCGGTACGGATTCGAGCGGTAGGAGGATGTCTCTCCCGACGGGATGAGCTCATCCGTCGTCGTCACGTCATCGTCGATGACGCATGCCGCCGCGAGCATCACGTTTTCGGACAGCGGCTGCATCTTCGGCCAGTCGGCGATGTTAGGTCCGAACACAAGCTCAGCGCTCTTGTCAGCCTTGCCGTAGCCGAACCATACGCGGTTTTCGTACACGCTCTTGTCGAAGATGTATTCGGGAGTATTGTAATCCACGTCGGTCTCATCGGCTGAGGTGAGCAGTCCGCCTGCGGCAGCCGTAGCGGCAATCGAGCGTGCGTCCATAAGCGCGACTGAAGCGATCTGACCTTCGCCGGGCTTTGAGCCTTCGCGGTTCGGGAAGTTTCTCGTCGAATGACGTATGCTGAGCGCACCGTTCGCAGGTACGTCACCCGCGCCGAAGCAAGGTCCGCAGAACGCGGTGCGAAGCGTCGTTCCCGCTTTCGCAAGGTCGGACGCGATGCCGCAGTCGAGCATACGGAGGAACGTGGGCTGGCTTGCGGGATACGCCGACAGCGCGAATTTGTCCGCACCGATGGTCTTTCCGCGCAGTATATCCGCCGCCGCCGCGAGATTATCAAACGTGCCGCCCGCGCATCCGGCGATTACGCCCTGCTCGACGCGCACACGTCCGGTCGCTTTGTCGACTTTATCCGTGAGGTGATATGAGTCCTTCTTAAGTCCGAGCTGCTCCTCGCCGCGCCGCTCGATCTCGCGGAGTATGTCGCCGGCATTCGCATTCAGCTCGCGTACGGTGAATGCGTTGCTCGGATGGAACGGCAGCGCGATCATCGGCTCGATCTCCGAGAGATCAACGTCGATCGCACCGTCGTAGTACGCGACTGTGTCGGGCGACATCTTTTTGTACGCGTCACTGCGTCCGTGTATGTCGAAATATTTTTTCGTCACGTCGTCAGTTATCCATATGGATGAAAGACATGTCGTTTCCGTAGTCATAACGTCGATGCCGTTACGGAATTCCTGAGGAAGATTCGCGATGCCGTCGCCGACGAACTCCATTACCTTATTCTTAACAAATCCGCAGGAGAATACCGCACCGATTATGGCGATCGCCACATCATGAGGGCCGACTCCCGGCTTGGGTGCGCCCGTCAGCCTTACCGCGATTACGTCGGGACACGACACATCGTACGTGCGTCCGAGTATCTGCTTTGCAAGCTCCGGTCCGCCCTCGCCGATTGCCATCGTGCCGAGTGCGCCGTAGCGCGTGTGACTGTCGCTGCCGAGTATCATCCTTCCGCATCCGCTGTACATCTCGCGCATGAACGCATGGATGACCGCCTGATGCGCCGGGACGTACACCGCACCGTACCGCTTTGCCGCCGACAGACCGAACATGTGGTCATCCTCGTTTATCGTGCCACCGACCGCGCACAGGCTGTTGTGGCAGTTGGTGAGGACATACGGAACGGGCAGTTCGTCAAGTCCGCCCGCGCGGGCTGTCAGCAGTATACCCACGTAGGTTATGTCATGAGACGCGAGCGCGTCAAATTTTATTCTCAGATTCTTCGTGTCTCCCGACGTATTGTGCGCCTGGAGAATCGTATATGCCATAGTGCCGCGGCGTGCGTCCTCTGCGGGGATATCAGACTGTATAAGTTCGCGTCCGTCCTTCAGGTAAATTCCGTTTTTGACAAGCTTTATCATACCAAAGTTCCCTCCAAGGTTTTGTATCGTATCATTATACACTATTTCCCGAGTTATTTCAACCGTTTTTGTTACTTAAATCAAAGTTGCGCAAGCGGCATGCCGCAATACCGCAATAAAAAGCCGGAGGCACTGCTGATACAGCACCTCCGGCTTTTTTTGTTCAGTTTGCGAATTTTTTCAAAAGACCGACAATTTCGTCCGGCTTATACACCTTTCCCGTACCGACGACCTTTTCATTCACGACCAGTGCCGGCATACTCATCACGCCGTATTGCATCACCTTCTGCATATCCGTGATATACTCAACCTCAATCGGCAGTCCCATTTCGGCGACCGCTTTCTGTGTGTTCTCGTAAAGCGCGTGACAGCTTT
>CAZMRH010000013.1:0-7551 GCA_964568705.1 uncultured Lachnospiraceae bacterium | reverse complement strand
CGAGAACCTTGACAGAGCAAATGCCGATCACCTTTTCATCACAGCAGTGCTGACTGACGCTTGATTCTGCTTCCGGTGCGGTACATCCGCATCCGCATCCGCATTCACAGACATGTTCTTTGCTTTCTTTCTTCTTTTCGAATAAAGACATAGTAATTTCCTCCGTAATTATAGTAATAATATGGACATGAGATTAAAAAGATAACCGACAATAATGATCCCGACAGTGCAGACTGCAACGAATACGGCAAGCAGCTTCGGCTTTACCGCACGCCGCAGCATGATAATCGACGGCAGCGACAGCGTTGTCACCGCCATCATGAATGACAGCACCACGCCCAGAAGCGCTCCCTTTGCAAGCAGTGCTTCGGCAATCGGGATCGTCCCGAAGATATCCGCATACATCGGGATTCCGCAGATCACCGCGATGAAAACGCCGAGCGGATTTCCGTTGCCGAGTGCGGTCTCTATCCACTCTTCCGGAATCCAGTTGTGAATGACAGCACCGATTGCTACTCCCGCAAGTACATACGGAAACACCTTTTTCGCGGTCGCAAGCACCTGCTCCCACGCGTATTTCATCCGCTGGCGGAAGGTCGGGTCTTCGCCGTCCGCCGCTTTGATGCCGCCTGCGCCGCGGATAAAGTCCTCCACCTGATCTTCAAGGTGCAGCTTCTCGATGAGAGTACCCCCGATAACGGCAACCGCCAGACCGACGGCAACATACGCCGTAGCGACCTTCCATCCGAACACGCTCATAAGCAGCACAAGCGAGCCGAGGTCGACCATGGGCGACGAAATCAAAAAGCTGAAGGTCACGCCGAGCGGAAGTCCCGCACCGGTAAATCCGATAAACAGCGGAATGGACGAGCATGAGCAGAACGGCGTGACCGTACCGAGCAGAGCCGCAATGATGTTCGCGCCGATTCCGTGAAAGCGTCCGAGGATCTTACGGCTTCGCTCCGGCGGAAAATAGCTCTGAATGTACGAGATAATCAGTATCAGAACGCCGAGCAGAACCATGATTTTGACGGTATCGTACAGGAAAAACCGAACGCTTGCACCGATACGGCTCTCAGTGTCAAGACCGAACGCGGTAAGCATATTGCCGATGAGCGCACTCAGCCATTTCATGCCGAGTACCTGATCCTGAATAAAACTCCAGATCATGAGCAGCCGCAGCCTCCGTTACCGACACACTTCTTCGTGCAGACAAGCGTTCCGATGTATTCGCGGAACGCGGTCAGAGTATCGCAGTTCAGCGAAAAATAGCTCCACTTTCCCTCATAGCGGGAATTGACCAGCCCGCATTCGCACAAAATTTTCATATGGTGCGAAAGCGTCGACTGCGTAATCTCAAGCGATTCGAGCAGCTTGCAGGCACAGCGTTCGCCGTCGGTCAGAATCCTGATGATTCTCAGCCGGTTCGGGTCTGAAAGCGCCTTACAGATCACGGCAATATCAATTTCATTCATAATATCCCTCCATCAAAACGATGATTGTCAATTTGACAATGCTATTATACCATTATATTCACGGTTGTCAATATGAGACACAGATAATTTACATTTCTATCCGGTTTTTTGCAGAGCATGGCATAGAAAAATCTCCCCGCGTGTATTAGTGCAGTGTTCATAAAACAGTATCACACAAACTTAATGTGAGCGCTGTCTTTGATGGATGCGCCGGACAAGCCCGGTGGCAAGTGCAGACAGAACAACCACATTCAGTATGATTAACTTTCGGGTTCATCATACTGAATGAGCTGTAAACAACGGAAAGGCGTGACCGAAGCCACGCCTTTCCGTTGTTTTTTCAATTTTAAAATTAATTCTGTTTTACGATGCCCCGCTATTACTCAGGGGTGATTTTTCAGCCTTTTTCGGGGATGGCACTTCAGTCCGGCTTACAGACCTTTCTTGCTTCTTTCGATATGCTCCGCCTCAGTCTCGTTGATAACGGAGGTGTGACCTGCTATCGGCATAAGCTTCTGGCTGATTACGTCGATGATACCGTCGACCTGCGGGAAAAAGTACTTCTCAAACTCGAACGCGGGTGTGATCCAGTTGCGTGAGCCGAATACTGCCGGAGGAGCGTCGAGGTAATCGAACGCCATCTCGGTGATGTTGGATGCCATGTCGCGCATTACGCTGCCGCGATCGCACGCATCACCCACAATGATGATCTTGCCGGTCTTCTTGACACTCTCGATAACCTTTTCATAGTTAAACGGAACGATCGAGCGCGTGTCGATGACTTCCGCGCTGATTCCGTATTCGCTCTCGAGCTTCTTTGCCGCTTCAAGCGCACGGTACAGTACCGCACCGATCGTGAGGATCGTGACATCGCTTCCGACGCGCTTAACGTCCGGCTCTCCGAACGGAATCTCATACGACTCTGTCGGAACGCCGCCCTCGTGGAACTGCTCGCCCACGTCGTAGATGCGCTGGCTCTCGAAGAAGATTACGGGGTCTGTTCCGTTAAGAGCCGATGTCATAAGTCCCTTTGCGTCGTAAGGCGTTGACGGGAAGCATACCTTAAGTCCCGGGATATGAGCGGTGAGCGCCGTCCAGTCCTGTGAATGCTGTGCACCGTACTTCGAGCCGACAGATACGCGGACGATAACGGGCATCTTCAGTATTCCTGCGGACATCGACTGCCACTTTGAAAGCTGGTTGAATATTTCATCGCCTGCGCAGCCGATGAAGTCAGCGTACATAAGCTCGACTATCGCACGTCCGCCCGCTACCGCGTAACCGACGGCTGAGCCGACGATTGCAGCCTCGGAGATAGGCGCGTTGAAGAAGCGGTGATACGGGAGTGAATCGGTAAGTCCGCGGTAAACCGCAAACGCACCGCCCCAGTCACGGTTATCCTCGCCGTATGCGATGAGCGTGGGGTCCTCGTAGAACTTGTCTACTATCGCCTCAAACAGGCCGTCGCGCAGTCCGAACTGCTTGATCTTCGGGATCATTTCACCCTTTTCGTCGAATGCAAAGCGAGCCTTTGTCGCGAGCTGCTTCACTCTCGGGTTCTCTTCCTTCGGAATGAGCACGTCTGGCTGTCTCGTCGTATCCATCGAAGGGACTTTATTGTTCGAGAACATGATGGACGAGATCATGTCGGGAGTCTTGTCGAGATCCATTCTCGGGGAAATGTCGAGATTCGTCGCCATGCCGCAGAGCTTTGTCATGCGGCTGATGATCTCCTCGTCGATCGCCGCGAATTCATCGTCTGCAGCGATACCGCCCTCGACCATCTTTGCGCGGTATGCAGCGATCGGGCAGACCGATTTCCACTCCTCGATCTCCTCGGGGGATCTGTATGTGGAGGAATCGGACGGTGAGTGACCGCTGATACGGTACGTTGTGACCTCGAGAAGTGCCGGACCTTCGCCCTTTACGAGCAGCTCCTTCTTGCGCTTTGTCGCGTCGATGACTGCGAGCGGATCGTAGCCGTTGACCTTCTCCGCGTGCATCATTTCGGGGTTAAAGCCTGCGCCCAGACGTGCGGGGATATCAAAGCCCATCGTCTCGCCGCGTGTCTGACCGCCCATGCCGTAGAAGTTGTTGAATACGTTGAAGAGGATCGGCATACCCGCGTCTGAGTACTTGCCGTCCATGCCCCACAGCTTACGGATCTGATCCATTGTGGACATGTTGAGTGACTCAAGTACGGGGCCGCGTCCGAGCGCGCCGTCACCGGAGTTTGCAATGACAATACCCGGCTTGCCGTTGCTTCTCTTAAAGAGTGCCGCGCCGAGAGCTATCGGTGCCGCACCGCCGACGATAGCGTTGTTGGGAAGTATGCCGAACGGGATGAAAAACGCGTGCATCGAGCCGCCGAGACCGCGGTTGAAGCCGGTCGTGCGTGCGAATATTTCGGAAAGCGCGCCGTAGAGTAAGAATTCCTTCGCGATGTCGCGGACGGACGCGTTCTTGTCCATGTGCTCCTCGACTACCTTCAGCGTCTTGCCGCCGAGGAATTCCTTCATGATATCGTAAAGCTCTTTTTCGTCGAGCTTCTCTATTGACGAAAGTCCTTTTGCGAGGATTTCGCCGTGGCTTCTGTGTGAGCCGAACGTGAAGTCGTTGATATCGAGACAGTAAGCCTGACCGACTGCCGACGCTTCCTGACCGATGGACAGGTGAGCCGGGCCGGGGTTGTGGTACTCTACGCCGTTGTAGACGCTCTTGACCTTGATCTCGTTGAGCATAGTCTCAAACTCACGGATGGTGCGCATATCGTGGTAGATGCGCAGGAAATCAGCCTTTGTGTAGAGCTTCTTCTCCTGAGCGATGGTTTTCTTGTACTGACAAAGCGGAATCTTGTCAAAGGTGATAAAACCTGATTCAAAAGCAGCCGACGGGCTGATGTACTGACTTTTCGGCATGATATTTGCTCCTTTATGTTATATATAAATTATAAGCAGGGGGTACGCGGGGTACGCGGGGTACGCGGCCTTTTTGAAAAAAGGCCTGGCGAAAAACTTTTCATAAGGGTATGAGCAGACAAAGTCAAGCTTAAAGCGTTAGGCTTAAACTTCTTGTCTCCCTTATGCTTTTCCCCCACTTTTCTCAGAAAAGTGGGTAGGTGTCGGGCGAAGCCTGACATTTATTTAATCATAAACATCGCTTCGCGGATTACTTCGCATACGGTCGGATGCGGAAACACGACCTTGCGGACATCGGCGACGCGCTGCTTCTGTGCTACCATAATCGCCGCGCCGTAGATTATCTCGGACGCGTAGCTGCCGATCATGTGAACGCCGAGGATGGTGTGATGCGCCTTGTCGTATACGATTTTGACGATGCCGTCACCGCCCTCGACCTCTGCGATATAGCGTCCGCTGTAACGGAGGCTTACCGTCTCGCATGCCGCGTCAATCCCCGCAGCCTTAGCCGAATCAAGCGTCTCACCGACACTTCCGACCTCAGGCTTCGTGTAGATGACCGACGGGATAGCCCGGTAGTCGACAAAATCGGAGATACCGAGCATGTCGTTCACGGCAACCTCACCCTCGCGGTATGCGGTGTGTGCAAGCATCGACTTGCCGTTCACGTCGCCTGCCGCCCATACACCGGGTACGTTCGTGCGGCACTTTTCATCCGTCACGATGCCCGCGCGGTTCGTAAGTACGCCGAGCGTCTCAAGTCCGATATCCTTTGTTCTCGCGCGTCTGCCTGTGCTGACAAGCACCGCGTCGCACGCGACCTTTTCACTCTTTCCGCCAAGCTCATACTCGACAAATCCGTCGCCGCATTTGACGACCTTTGCACCGAGGAGGGATTTTACCCCCTTCTTCGTGTAATTCTTTTCAAGGATAGACGAGATCTCGCGGTCGGTCGGACCTGCGATTTTGTCCATCATCTCGACGACAGTCACTTTTGAGCCGATTGAATTGAAGTATGACGCCATCTCAAGTCCGATAACGCCGCCGCCGATCACGCAGAGCGCTTCCGGCACTCTTGTCATATCGAGTATCTCGCGGTTTGTCATGGCAAAGCCTGACGCTACTGCCTCGCGAAGTCCCGGGATTGGCGGAACTATTGCTTCGCTTCCCGTGCATACAAGGATTTTCGTTGCGCTGTAGGGCTCACCGCCGCAGTCGACCGTGAAGCCGCCCGCGGTCTTGTCAAGTATCTTCGCCGTACCGTTTACCACAGTTACGCCCGCGCCCTTCATCTTTGCAGCCACGCCGCCGACAAGCGTCTTTACGACCTTGTCCTTGCGGGATACGACCTTCGCATGGTCGATTTTCGCGCCTGTTACGGTTACGCCGAACGCGTCCGAATGGATAGCGCTCTCGTAGAGCTTCGCGGAGTTGAGCAGAGTTTTCGTGGGGATGCAGCCCTCGTTAAGGCATACGCCGCCGAGTGCGCGCTCCTCACACAGGAGTACCTTAAGTCCGGCATGTGCGGCACGTTCCGCGGCATTGTATCCGCCGGGGCCGCCGCCCATAATTATCAGATCGTATAACATCGCGCCCTCCTTATTTCGCCAGCAGCAGGCTGAAGTTTTCAAGCGCGTCGCACAGTTCCTTTAAGAAGCGTGCCGCGGGTGCGCCGTCGACTGCTCTGTGATCGAAGGTGAGCGAAAGTCCCATCGCGGGGAATACATTTCCGTCAGCGTCGACGCGGTTTGTGATCGCGCATACGCCGAGGATAGCGGTCTGCGGGGGATTGATAACGGGAGTGAAGCTCTCAATACCGAGTGAGCCGAGGTTCGACACGGTAAACGACGCACCCGACATTTCATCGGGAGTAAGTGCGCCCTCGCGTGCCTTAGCCGCCGATGCTTTCGCTATAGCCGCGATTTCGGCGAGGCTCTTTTTCTCGGATGCGAACAGCGTGGGTACGAGAAGTCCGCGATCGGTGTCAACCGCAAGACCGATGTTCGCATGAGTAAAGCAGCGGAGCTTGTCATCAACAAGATTCGCATTGATATATTTATGATTCATCAGTACACGAGATACCGCGTACAGAACCATGTCGTTATATGTTATCTTGCCAAGTCCGAGTGCCTCACCGTGAGCCTTGAGGGATGCGCGGTAAGCCATGATGTCGGACGCGTTGAACGATGCATTCAGAGTAAGCTGAGCCATGCCGGAGAGGGACGCGCACATCGAACGTGCGATAGCGCGGCGTACGCCGCTCATGGGCTCTTCCGTATACTCACGGTCATCGGATGCGGGTACGACTGCCTTTACCGCGGGTGCGGCTTCGGCTGCCACTTCCGCTGCCGGGCGCTCGCCTCTGAGGAATGCTTCGACTGCGGCAGTACCTGTTCTGAAGCCTGCGTCAAGTACGGCGTTGATGTCGCGCTCGATGATTCTTCCGTTAGGTCCGCTCGGTGCGACTTTCATCATATCGACGCCTGTCTGGAGTGCAAGTCTCTTTGCGCGCGGTGAAATCTTAACCCTCTCGCCTGCCGCGGGAGCGTCACCTGTGATGACGGGTGCGGCTGTCTTTACTCCTTCTGCCGGTGCGTCTGCTTTGACCTCTGTCGCTTCTGCCGCCTTTCCTGGGATGAGTGCGGAGATATCCTCGCCCTCCTCACCGATTACGCATACCGCGTCGAGGCACGGAACGACATCGCTCTCCTCGGCGAAGATCGCAAGCACCGTACCTGCGAAAAGTGACGCTTCATCGAACGCGGACTTATCCGTCTCATACGAGAACAGGGTCTCGCCCTCGGCTACCTTATCGCCGACTTTCTTGTTCCATGAAGTAATGATGCAGCTTTCGACGCTTTGCCCCTGACGGGGCATGATTACCTGATTTGCCAAAATGATCATCCTTTCGTGTTTTTATTTATCATTATTGAATTGATAAGTATGGTGTGGGATTCCGCATACTGCGGTATGCGGGTCAGGCTTCGCCCGACACCTACTCACTTTTCTGAGAAAAGTGAGGGAAAAGCATACAGGCAAAGTATAGCTTAAGTCTGACGATTTATACTAAATCTTGTTCTGTCAACCCTTGTCGGGAGCGCGAGGGTCAGGCTTCGCCCGACACCTACTCACTTTTCTGAGAAAAGTGAGGGAAAAGC
>CAZMRH010000012.1:11243-23584 GCA_964568705.1 uncultured Lachnospiraceae bacterium | reverse complement strand
TACAGCGAGGTTATCTTCAATAGATATGCCATATTGTCAAGCTCACGCTTCATGTCGGTATTGAGGAGAGTCTCATAGCCCTCTCTGCCGCCCCAATAAACGTATCCCTTGCCACCGAGCTTCACCGTCGTCTCGATCGCCTTTTTAATCTGTGCCGCCGCGTATGCGAATACGTCCGCATTCGGCGACGTTCCGGCACCGTTCATGTAGCGAGGATGATTGAAGCAGTTAGCCGTGCCCCACAGCAGTTTTTTGTCATTTTCGCGCATCAGAGACGCGATAAGCTCAGCTATTACGTCGAGGTTTTCGTTTGTTTCGGCAAGAGTTCTGCCCTCGGGTGCAATGTCGCGGTCATGGAAGCAGAAGTAGTCGATGTCGAGCTTATTCATCAGCTCAAACGCCGCGTATGCCTTATTTTTGTATATTTCCATAGGTGACGTACCGCCGAAGCTCTTGTCAAAAGTACCGCGCCCGAACATATCCGTGCCATCGGCGCAGAGCGTGTGCCAGTACGCCATGGCAAACTTAAGCTGTTCGCGCATCGTCTTACCGAGTATCACCTCTTCCGGGTCATAGAAGCGGTATGAGAAGGGATTCGCAGACTTTTTCCCTTCATACCTCACCTTCGGGATATTCTCAAAATATTTTTTCACTTTGCTTACCTCTGCATTCGATTTTAATATATTTTTGCGCGATTTTACTATATTTATTTTAATCCCAAGCTATTTACTTTTCTGGACAGGTGTGATATAATTGCAGACAAAATTAGTCTTATTCGGAGGTGCGACTTGATATATGAATTAAAGCATCCGCTGAATGCCGATTATTTTCAGATTGAGCACGGCGAAAACTTTTCTTTCCCGCCGCACATGCATTGCTGCTTCGAGGTGATAGTCGTCACAGACGGCGAGATGGAGGTAATAATCGACCGCAAGTCCTACTTCCTACACAGGAATGAAGCCATACTTGTGTTCCCCAACTGTATCCACTCGCTCAAGACCGAAAAGACAAGCCGTCACGTGCTGTGTGTCTTTTCGCGCAAGCTCGTCAATTCATACGCGAAGCAGACGCAGAATCTTATCGCCGAGAACTGCGTGTTCTGCCCGCCGGAGCATCTGATTTCCGCACTGGCATCGCTTGATTCATCCTCAAACATCAGCTTCGTCAAAGGCGTACTTTATTCTCTGTGCGGTATTCTCGACTGCGGCGCGGTATACGTCGATTCGCCGAATCTCCAGTCAGATTCGCTGCTGTACCGCATATTCGATTACGTCGAAAAGAATCACAGCGGTGAGTGTACTCTGAGGGATACCGCGCGGGATCTGACCTACGACTACGCGTATCTGTCGAAATACTTTAAGAAAAACGTCGGCATGTCATTCAACGAATACGTCAACAGCTTCCGCATAAGCGAGGTGTGCTACCTGCTTGCGACCACCGAGAAAAGTATAATCGAAATATGCGGAGAGTGCGGTTACAATTCGCTTCGCAGTCTCAACCGGAATTTCCGCGAACAGCTCGGTGTGTCTCCCGCCGAATACAGAAAAAACATTGCCAGATTGACCTCTTCGCCGCATCTCTCGCTGTAAGTTTATATTTTTTCACTTTTCCTCTTGACATACCGCGCACTTCGCAGTATTATAGCATCAACAACCGAATACATGTCTTCAGGGCAGGGTGAAATTCCCGATTGGCGGTAAAGTCCGCGTGTACTAAGTACAGATTTGGTGAAACTCCAAAACCAACAGTATAGTCTGGATGAAAGAAGATTGTTTTATGCTTTTCCGGCGCCCGAAGATTATGTTCTTCGGGCGCACTTTTTGGGTGGTGATTATCTTGAAAATTAACACAAGAAAGCTTTGCGTCGCCGCGATGTTCGCTGCGATATCGTATGTGCTGGCGTTCCTAATCCGCATCAGTATTGTGCCGGGCCTTTCGTTTCTCGGCTACGGTCCGGCTAACGTGATGATAGCGTCCGGCGGCTTTATACTCGGGCCGCTGTGGGCGTTCGGCATATCGGTGATTGAAGCGATAGCGGAAAATCTGACCTTCAGCGATACCGGCATTGTCGGCTGCATAATGAATATCCTGTCAGGCTGCGCCTTCGCATGCACCGCCGCACTCATCTACAAGAAATGGCACACTCTGCCGGGTGTGATAACCGGGCTTATCTGCGGAACGCTGCTCTCGACGGGTGTGATGCTTCTGTGGAACTACCTCATCACACCGATGTATATGGGCGTACGCCGTGAAGATATCGCCGCGCTGCTCATTCCCGCGTTTCTACCGTTCAACCTCATCAAGGGTACGCTCAACTCAGCGCTGACACTCATGTTCTACAAACCGCTCACACGTGCGCTTCGTGCGACGCATCTGCTCGTCGCTGTATCATCATCGGGCGGTACTTCGCACAGGAACAGGAGTATCGGCGTGTGGATAGTTTCGCTTGCGGTAATTGCGACGTGTGTGCTGATCGTTCTGGCGATGCGCGGCGTGATATAATCCAATTTTTGTGCATTGTGACAATAATATGTAATTCATATTGAATTATTGCCTTACATCATATATAATAATATCATATATTATAATATTAGATGATTAAAACTATTGAAGTGAGGCAGTATATGAAGCGGATTATCGGAACAATTCTCTGCATCATAATAATCACAGTTGCTTTCCCAATGTCGGTTTTTGCTGTACCTCAGTATGGTAATGTATGGAACGGCAAGGTTACTGAGCCTGCAAGGGATCTTCTCACAACTACAGCCGATGATCCATACATCATCGAAACGCCGGAGCAGCTCGCGTATTTCGGTCAGACATTCGCATACTCCCGTCAGCATCAGACCGGAATAATCTATCTTAAGCTTGCAGCCGATTTATACATTAATGATGTTTCGGATTTCGATTTATGGGGACGCGGTCTCTACGGTATACCAATGCCGGAGCTGCGTCAGTTTACAAGGCTGTGCTTTACAAGGATGGCGCTTAACGGAAACGGACATACAATCTTCGGCTCATACGGTGCGCTGTTTTACGACATCAGCTATTCGACTGTGAAAAATCTGAAAATAAGTAAATATTACTGTACGGAGGATTCGTTTGCCGTCAATATTTGCGGCTCTGATATTACAACCTGCTGCATGGAGGGGAACGCAGCTCAGAACAGTGACGGTGCCGCGTTCAACACCATCTCTTCGGGATATGCGGATACAGGAGTGATTATACGGAATTTCTACACATCGGGTGAGAAATACATAATTAAAAAGCTGGAATCCGGCTGCGAAAAGCCCGTGACTGTCGCAAACTGCTGCAATTATTACGCGGGCGGTGTAATTCTCGGCTCCTTTCATAACGCCGAGCCGAACTTTTCTCCTTCTTTTTCGGGCTGCTACTCTTTCGGCGACAATGCTGCCATACAGACTCTGAAAACGGAGGTGACGGGTGCAGCCGTCATAAACTGCCGTACACTTTCTCATGCCGAGTCGCTGCGTCAATCGAGCTATGCCGCTTTCGACTTTGTAAACGACTGGCAGATGATAGGCGGGGTAAGCCATTCATACCCCTCTCTGCGCCTTTTCCAGAAGAATCCCGCGCCGACCGGTGACTTAAACGGCGACGGCAATATAAACGCGGTTGATGTTTTCAGGATACGGTTTGCACTGTCAGGAAAGTCGGCACTTGACAACGTCAGTCGGTACAACGCCGACATATACCGCGACGGCAAGGTGAACGTGCTCGATGTGCTGAGGCTGAAGCTGATTCTCGCGGGTAAGGCATGAATTGTTTTAAACAACAGATTTTATAATAGCTGAGCCGGAAAGGTACATCCTCTCCGGCTCGGTTTATTTTAGTATTACTGTACATCAGTCCCGGTTTCCTGTCGCCATTACCTTTTTGAAAGTTACCACAGGCTTCTTTTCAAAGAAGCCGCGTCCCCCCCGTTTTCCCTACTCCAGTGTCTCAAGACGCGCCGTCCATGCTTTATACGACGCGTCGCTCGGCATTCTCCAGTCGCCGCGCGGTGAGAGGCAGATGCTTCCGACCTTCACGCCGTCGGGAATACAGCTGCGCTTATACTGCTGCGTGAAGAAGCGGCGGTAGAATTTGCGCAGCCACTTCAGTATCACCGCGTTGTCGTACTCATCCTTAAACGCGGTTTTCGCAAGGTAGTATATCTTTTCCGGCTCAAAGCCGTAACGGAGCATATAATAAAGGAAAAAGTCGTGCAGCTCGTAGGGGCCGACGAGGTCCTCCGTCTTCTGTGCAATCTTGCCGTTTTCATCCGGCGGCAGAAGCTCGGGTGAGATGGGTGTGTCGATAATATCGTTCAGCACGTCCGTCGCCGAATCAAATATGCCGCACTGCGCGATGCTAGCTATCATCCACTTGATGAGTGTTTTCGGTATGCTCGCGTTTACACCGTACATGCTCATGTGATCGGCATTGTACGTGCACCAGCCGAGCGCAAGCTCACTTAAGTCCCCGGTGCCGACGACAAGCCCGCCGACCTCGGACGCGTAGTCCATCAGAATCTGCGTGCGTTCTCTCGCCTGTGCGTTCTCATACGTGACGCTGTGATCGTCGATGTCGTGACCGATGTCGCGGCAGTGTGATACGAACGCGTCCTTTATGCTTATCTCCTTTGCCGTCACGCCGAGTGCCTTCATTAGTGCGATCGCGTTATTATACGTGCGGTCGGACGTCGCAAAACAAGGCATGGTGATCGCGACAAGTGTGTCCGCGCCCTTCCCCATCTGACGTGCCGTTTCGGCGGAGACAAGCAGTGCAAGCGTTGAGTCAAGCCCGCCCGATACGCCGATAACGGGACGCGCGCCCGTCACTTCAAGACGTTTTTTCAGTCCCGCGACCTGCATACGGAAAATGTTCATACAGCGGCTCGCGCGGTCGTCATCTCCGTGCGGCACGAACGGATGTCGGTCGATGTTATATTCATGTCCGTCGCCCTTCACGGTCAGTGCGTCCGTCATTATCGCGACGGTGCGGACCTTTTTATCACAGTACCGCTTCGCGCAGTCGCGGAATGTCGTGTTCTTGATGCGGTCGGCACGGATTTTACCGAGGTCGATATCGGACACGAGCAGATAGCCGGAGTCGATGAGGTTTTTATTCTCGCGGAGGAGATTTCCGTTCTCGCAAATCATACTGTGGCCGGAGAAGATGAGATCGGTCGTCGATTCACCCGAGCCTGCGGATGCGTAAACGTATGCAGAAAGCGTTCTCGCCGACTGCTGACGAACAAGCTCGCGGCGGTACTCACGCTTTGCGATAGTCTCGTTGCTCGCGGACAGATTTACGATAATCTCGGCTCCAGACAGCGCAAGATAAGTGCTCGGCGGAAGCGGTGACCACAAGTCCTCACAAAGCTCCGCCGCAAATTTGATATTTCCGTTAATGTCGAAAATCAGGTCTGCGCCGACGGGTATCTTATAAATCGCACGTCCTGAAAGACCGAGCGATGCGGTGTCGCACTCGTCGCATGTCAGATCATCGGGCGTCGCGAACCAGCGCTTATCGTAGTATTCGCCGTAGTTCGGCATGAAGGTTTTCGGCACTATCCCGCGAATAAAACCGTCTGCGATCACCACGGCGCAGTTATACAGCTGACCGCCGATTTTCAGCGGTGCGCCGACAACGACCGTGCAGTCGACCGTCTCGCTGAGTGAGCAAAGCAGTTCAAGTGATTCGGTCACGCTCTTTTGCAGTGCCGACTGGAAGAACAGATCGGCACAGGTGTAGCCGCTCAGCGACAGCTCCGGAAACACGACGATATCGGCGCGTGCATCCGCTGCTTTTTTTATCATTTCGCACACCCTGTCCGTATTGCACAGCACGTTTCCGACTTCAACATCAGGTACGGCACACGCCGCTCTGAAAAAATCAAACATCATATTCCTCCGGTGATTTTCGTAATATTCTATCGTATTATACCCATCAAACGTATCCGTCTACATTCCAAGCTCCTGCGCCGCCGCGTCCCAGTATTTCTCCGGCAGAACCCATCCGCCACGGTAGCCGTTCTCATGTGCTTTTTCCCATGCAAGACTGAGACATTCATTTGGATAATTATGGTTTTCGCGAAGCATTTTTGCTATACACTTCGCCCACTGCGAGGCTTTTTCCTCAAGTCCGCTTTCGGAAAACTCAGCGATAAGCGCATCTTTGTCATACGTCACCGGAATCGTCCTGTATTCCCATTGTCCCTTTGTATATTCAAGCACCGTGACTTCCGACACGTTTTTGCCCTCCGGCATACCTATACTTGACAAAAACAGCGCGGTCTTTCCTGCGCACCGGTATACCCGGCTTTTATGCGAATGACCGCAGAGAAGCACGTCGCCGCGCACCGCTTCAAGATATTTGTCGATGTTGTCGTCCTCATAGTAAAGGCGACCCGTCGTCGCGTCTGGATTTGCGTGACAGGCGGTTATCGTCGGGCAGCCGTCGATTTTGATATCCATTGAAATCGGCATCGCCTCGAAAAAGTCAAGGTCGGCGTCGGTCAGATTTT
The DNA here is from genome assembly GCA_964568705.1 of uncultured Lachnospiraceae bacterium. Taxonomy (GTDB): domain Bacteria; phylum Bacillota; class Clostridia; order Oscillospirales; family CAG-272; genus CAZMRH01. The sequence goes on along the minus strand of CAZMRH010000012.1, from coordinate 17,052 downwards.
CGTATGTGTACAAAAGTGCGCCAGCGCTTGATGAATAACACCAGCCGTCATCCGGATTATGCCTGTGTCCGATGAGATAATCCTCGCGGTTGCCGCGGATGAAATAACAGTGGTGTTTTTCGCGGCACTCGTACAAAAGCTTCATCGTAAGCTCGGGATACGGGCAGTCGGTGACGTAATCACCGAGGAATATTACGCCGTCGGGTGCTATGTTGTCGACTATATCGAGCGCCGCCCTCAGTGCAAGGTGATTCGAATGGATGTCTGCGATAACGGCAAGCGTCATTTGCTCTGCTCCCTCTCGATTTTCCCGCGCGATTGTCTGTTCAGCTCCGCCTTAAGTCCACGCGTCCACTCTGACCACGCGACGTTATCTTCACCGTAGGTCAGGTTTTCCGTAAATTCACGTTCAATCCACGTCGACAGCGGCGCTTCATTGTGCGACACAACCGCCTCCATATTGTCAAGCGACTTGAACAGTTTTGCTTCCGGTGTCTCAAGTGCCGCCATCTCTATAAAGAGCGACGCGAACTCATCGCGAAGTCCCACCGGTAACCCTGCGAGCAACCGTTCGACTGCAAATTCCTCCGTCGCCTCATCGTCTGCGGTCTTGAGAAACGCGGGAATATCGCCTGTGATAGCTTCACCGAAATCGTGTATAAGGCACATTTTCGTGACCTTATTTATATCGATATCGGGGTATTCGTCAGCACACAGCAGTGCCATCACCGCACACCTCCACGAATGCTCCGCGACGCTCTCATGCCGCCCGCTTGATGTCCACGAGTGGCGCGTGTTGCATTTCAGCTTCTCGATGACGCCGAGAAAGGCTATTAAGTCTCGTTGGTTCATTTTTCTCTCCGTTTTAGGTACGAATATCAGGCTCTGCCTTAAACCGGTCAGGCGTTGCCCGACACCTACCCGCTTTTCTCGGAAAAGCGGGGGAAAAGGATACATTGTAGGGTGTGTCTGTATCGGCGGGACGTCAAGGATGCCGCCCCCCTACGGGTTTTATCAATCATCCGTCACCCGTGTGAGCATCCGTCATAATCCTGACGCTTTTCGCCGCACTTGTCTGAGCAAACCATTAATGAAGATTTTTCGCCAGGCCTTTTTTCAAAAAGGCCGCGTCCCCTGCGTATCCCCCTGCGTCCCCTGCGTATCCCCCTGCGTCCCCTGCGTATCCCCCTGCGGTTTTCTGCCGCAGCTTTTCTTTTCGGGGCAGTAGCCGAGGTATTCGCATTTCGGCATCATCTGCGTGTCGATTATCTTCTTCCATTCGTCCGAATAATTCTTCAGCGCGTCGCAGATATCGCCGAACAGCTCGCGGTATTCCCAGTACGCACGGGTACACATGCGCTGACGGGACATGTCGATGAGGTTGCGGAGATTTCGTTTATCGACTATCTTCGTCGTCATGCCGAGCGGTAGAAGAAGTGCGCTGTCCTCACGCGCGATACCAAGTTCCTCGAGCTTCTGTCCCGCTTCGGAGATATATTTCATCGCATCATCGTAGATCGTTTTCGCTTCATCGCTGTTTTCGATCTTCGGCGGTGTTATGTACGAAAAATCGCTGTAATTAATATAGCGCGTCGATGCCTGAAGGCGTGTCGGAGCGCCGCCGAGATGCGTGTACCACTCGCGTATCACTCTCGCAGAGTACCCGTCGATGACAAGCTCGACATTCACAAATTCAAGCGTTCTGCCGTGATTCGAGGCAATACAGTCAAGCCCGCGTTTATAATTCTTCGCCCCGTCGGACGTGTCCGCGCCCCAGCATACGCCCGCCCTTGCGCCGATAAGCGAAATCGGCTCTCTTGTAGTTTCCGGCAGTATCGTAATAGTTCCCATAGCACTCTCCGTATTTCAAATAGGCTTTCACCCGATTATCTTTTCTATAATATAGCATTATTTTGCATTAATTTCAATACAAATTACATTATATTTATCATAACGCTCTTACTTGACTTATCTTTTCTTTCATGCTATGATATTATAAATCTTGATTTACGGAGCTATTATGCAGAATTCATCAATTACAAGAGCCATACTGCGCGACGGGAGCGCGCGAATTATATTTTCAGACACCACCGCGATAGTCGATACGGCGCACACCATTCATTCAACCTCAAAGACGATGACGGCAGTCCTCGGACGCACGCTCACCGCCGCATCCCTCATGGGATCACTTCTTAAAAATAAAACCGATTCGCTCACGCTTCGCATCAGCGGTGACGGCCCGTGCGGCAACGTCGTATGTGTCAGCGATTACAAGGGCAATGTCCGCGGATACGCCGACGACATGTCGGTAGAGCTTCTGCCGAACGTATCGGGCAAGCTCGATGTCGGCGGTGCGGTCGGAAAATGCGGCAATCTGTACGTGATCAAGGATCAAGGTATGACCGAGCCATATATCGGCATTTCACCGATAGTGACGGGCGAAATCGGCGATGACATTACGCGGTACTTCGCCGAAAGTGAGCAGACACCGACTGTGTGCGCGCTCGGCGTACGCGTTGATACGGAGATAAACTGCGTAGGTGCGGGCGGATTTCTCATCCAGCTCATGCCGGGCGCGGAGGACGACACCGTATCAAAGATTGAAGCGAACATGAAGCTCATTCCGTCGCCCTCCGCGATGATCGCATCGGGCAAGGGTGCTGAGGACATCATCGCCGCCGCCATGTCGGGACTTGAATACGACATTTTCGACAGTTTTGACATTGAGTACAAATGCACATGCAGCCGCGACAAGTATCTGCGTGCGCTCATCGGACTGCCGGACAGTGACGTGAAGGAGCTTCAGGACTCAGGAGAACCGATCGAGACCTCATGCCATTTCTGCGGTAAGAAATACGTGTTCGACCCGTCGGAAATCGTCAGGGAAAACTGATTTGTAAATAAATTAAGGCATCATTCACACGGATGTGAGTGATGCCTTTTTCTATACTTTCGTCCTGCCCGATTTTTCAAGCGCAATCAGTTTTATTTTTCTATCGATTCCGCCCGCGTACCCCGTCATGCCGCCGTCCGCGCCGACTACTCTGTGACACGGCACTATCACCGATACCGGATTATGTCCGACCGCGCCTCCTACCGCCTGTGCCGACATGCGGGCTAATCCCTTTCTCCGTGCGATAAGTGCGGCAATCTCACCGTATGTCACTGTCTCACCGTACGGGATGGTCTGCAGGATTTCCCATACGACAAGTCTGAATTCGGTACCGCTAAACTTTATCGGCGGCGTAAAATCAGGTTCTCTGCCGGAAAAGTAAATGTCCAGCCAGCGCATCGCATCGCCGAATACCGGGAGATACTGTTCCCTGTTATCAGGCGACAGCAGGCTTCCGTACCGCTTTTCACCCTCAAACCACAGCCCTGTCAGTGCGTCGCCGTCACTTGCGATAAGGATTAAGCCAAGCGGTGACACATATTTATATGAATACATCATGTTTTTCCCGTTTCTATATCTCATTGATCCTGTATCCGCTGTATCTGCGGTACGCTATAATGCGTCTGCCGGTCACTGCGATCGCTTTTTCGTTGAGATTGCAAATGTGTACCGCCGCGCATCCGATTTTCCGCTTCTTTTCGTCATTTAAGCAGAATGCCTGTATTTCCTCCTCGGTCTGCCAATAACCGTAGTTTAAAATCATATGATTCAGAATCATTCTCTCACGTTTTGTTAGGTATATCTCCAGACCGCAGAACAGCACCTTTTCCCCCACAATTCTCACGCGCCCGTACTTACAGCTGCCGAGGTCAATATCATACAGTTCACGGTAGAGCCCGTGCAGCTCATCCGTCAGTGCGGTGGTATTCGCGTCCGATACCATATCGACACCCGTCGCACCTCCCACCACTAGCCTTGTGACGTTTTTCGCTTCAGTCAGCTGTGACGATACCATGGCTTCTTCATCGGAGAAGCAGATCACCGTCACGGCACCTATATATCCTGATTCCCGCCCCCGGCGCATCGCAAGCTCAAAAAAATAATTCTCGGCTTCCTCGGTGTTCATCACCGCCGCCGGAATCATCGCACGGCGAATTTTATGCAGAAGCTCGAATCTGCGTTTCCTTCGTGTGTTGTCAACTATTACTACCATATGCTCTCCGCCTGTCATATTTCTTAAATGGATGAATATATATTACCAACAAAAAATTTCAAAGGAAAAGGAGAAGCGAAATGTTTGTCTGTTCAGTCAAAGCGAATACGCTTAAATTTTTCGGTGTTATTGCCGTCGCACTTACCGCGCTCATCATGCTTATCATCTTTGTCCCGGGCGAGGAGGTAACTTCCGCGGGTACATCCGGCGTTATCGACAGCAAGATCAGCTACGACAAGGTGTCGACTCCCGAGGACGCGGTGAAATTCCTTTCACAGTTCGGTTGGACGGTCGAGGGGACACCTACTGAGGAGGTCAGCATCAAGATTCCGTCGGAATTCGACAAGGTGATGAATTCCTACAATCAGCTTCAGATGAACCAGGGGCTTGACCTGACGAAATACAAAGGTCACGAGGTCACCAGGTACACATTCCGCGTAACAAACTATCCTGATTATACCGGCACGGTCTACGCCAACGTGATAATCTGCAAAAAGCACGTGGTCGGCGGCGATATATGCTCCTCCGATGTGTCCGGCTTCATTCACGGATTTGAGTCCCCTTCGTCGGACAACGCAAAATAAATCCATACTACATAAACAAGCCGAAAGGATACTGATTCTTTCGGCTTGTTTTTTCGTGTTACAGTCAAGGCGAAAGCGTCAGTCGGGCGCTTGCAGTCTCCAGTATGTATAGCCTGTCAGGTCATTTCGTCCTTATTTATCAGCCATTTGATATAAACAAGCAGCTTCGGTGCGTCAGCGGACTTTCTGAACATTTTCGCAAAATCAGCTATTGATATTTTCTTCTCGTTGGTGTCAAATACGATTAAGTTATGTCTTTCTGAAAACGCGGTGGCAAGCGGAAATCCGAAGTAGCCCAGTCCCGCTACCGCAAGCTTTTCTTTTTTATTCGCAGTTTATAATACAACATATAGTGACTTTCGTTTATTCATGAAAACCCAAAAATATACTATCACAAATGTCGGCTTTTGTCAAGAACGCATATAATTTTTTACTGAAATACCCTGTTACTTTTATAAATTTATATACTTTATCGTATTGACATCGGAGGTAATACGACGTATAATTAATATAATTATATTGTAAAATATTTTTGTATTTTCAACATTTTCCCGCTTTTCCCGCGCTCATACCTACTGACTTATTCTATCGAAAGGACAGAACATGTACAAGGACTTTTTCAAACGCGTGCTTGACGCTTGCCTCGCGTTCGTCGGGATAATCGTGCTGTCCCCGCTTTATCTTATACTTTTCGCCGCAATAAAGCTTGACTCAAAGGGTCCCATATTTTTTACGCAGAAGCGCTTCGGTAAAGATAAGAATTTTTTTAAAATACTAAAGTTCCGCACGATGAGAATCGACACACCGCACGATATGCCGACGCATCTGCTTGAAAACCCCGAACAGTACATAACGCGCGTCGGCAGACTTCTGCGCAAAACAAGCTTTGACGAAATACCGCAGATGTTCAACATCCTCGTCGGTCAGATGGCAATAATAGGTCCCCGTCCCGCACTCTGGAATCAGACTGATCTTATAACCGAGCGCGACAGGTACGGCGCAAACGGAGTACGCCCCGGGCTTACCGGATGGGCGCAGATTAACGGACGCGATGAGCTTGAAATCGACGTTAAAGCGGCTCTCGACGGTGAGTATGTCGAAAGGATTAGCTTCTTCTTT
>CAZMRH010000012.1:1743-11233 GCA_964568705.1 uncultured Lachnospiraceae bacterium | reverse complement strand
GTGTGGTCGAAGGCGGAGTAACGGAAATGAAGACGCACGCATTATCCGAAAAAGAGGTCGTGAAAAAATGAAGCATGTCGTGATAATCACAAATCACTCATTCATGCTGTATAAATTCCGGCATGAGCTTATCGAGAAGTTACTTGAGACGTGCCGTGTGACGCTACTTATGCCGAAGGGCGACTGTGTGGATAAATTTATCGAACTCGGCTGCGATTTCACTGAGGTATATGTTGACAGGCGAGGGATTAATCCGGCAGTCGACCTGAAGCTGATGAAAGCCTACAAGCGGCTGCTGTGTGAGCTTCATCCCGATCTTGTCGTCACCTATTCGATAAAACCCAACATATATGCTGGACTTGTCTGCTCGAAGCTTGAGATACCGTATGCGGCGAACGTTCAGGGACTCGGCACAGCCTTTCAGGGCGGTCTGCTTACGATGCTCGTCACCGTCATGTACCGTACAGCGCTCAGACGTGCAAATGTCATTTTTTTTGAGAACCGCGGCAATATGGACACCTTCGTGGAACGCAGGATCATTGATGCGGACAAGGCATGTCTCTTAAACGGTGCGGGTGTCAATCTTGACACATATTATTTCTGCAAATATCCTGAGAATGACGATGAAATACACTTTCTGTACGTCGGAAGGATCATGCGCGAAAAAGGCATGGACGAGCTGTTCGGTGCGGCGAAAAAAGTTCACGAAAAACACGGTAACGTCGTATTCGACCTCGTAGGCTTCTTCGAGGATGACTACAAGGAGACGGTCGAACAGCTTGACCGTGACGGTATCGTCAGATATCACGGCTTTCAACCCGATGTGCGCGAATACATAAAAAACAGTCACTGCTTTGTGCTCGCGTCATGGCATGAGGGCATGGCGAACACGCTGCTTGAGGCGGCGTCGATGGGACGTCCGCTGATAACAAACAGTATTCACGGCTGCATGGAAGCAGTGGACGATGGTGTCAACGGATATCTCAGTAAGCCGCATGACAGCCACAGCTTTTATGATCAGATAGAAAGGTTCATTGCAACACCTTACGAAAAGAAGTGTAAAATGGGTAGCGCTTCACGGAAAAAGATGGAGACGGAATTCGACAAAGCCGCGGTGGTGGTAAAGACTGTTGAAAAATTGTTTTCGTCAGTAGAAAGTGAGGTTTAGCATGGCAATACCTAAAATAATCCACTACTGCTGGTTCGGGCGCGGCAAAAAGAGTCAGCTTATCCTCGACTGCATGGAATCGTGGAAAAAGTATCTCCCCGACTACGAGATAATCGAATGGAACGAGGACAACTTTGACATTGGCTCGAACATGTACGTAAAGGAAGCGTACGAAACTAAAAAATGGGCGTTCGTGTCAGACTATGTGCGGCTGTATGCACTGTACAAAATGGGTGGGATTTACCTTGACACGGATGTTGAGGTAATAAAAAGCCTTGATGCTTTTCTGAATAACAGTGCTTTTTTCGGGCTTGAATCAAACGATTCTGTCTCTGCCGGAATAATTGGTTGTGTTCCGCATCATCCGGTCATACAGAAAATAATTGATTCATATGATGGCAGACAATTCATCGGTAGTGACGGAAGTATGGATCTCTCAACAAATGTTTCTCACATAACAAAAATGTTTGGTGATTCTGGCTTTATACCGGACGGAAAATTACAGCATGTCATGAACGTAACGTTATATCCTGCGCGTTTCTTTTTTCCGAATACTTTCATGATGATATTCGGAAGGCTGCCGCGTGCAGTATATATTGATCATCACAGCGCAGCCTCATGGAAGGATACTGTCGCTGACACCGGACTGAAATATCGTATACGCCATTATCTTGTAGGAGTAGCCCGCAACTTGATCGGTACTGTTGAGCTGGAGAGTATCCGCGACAGAAAAAGGAGTGATGTATGATTGCACCGATAATTATTTTTTTTGTTGAGATAGCGATCATGTCTCTCGGTGGAACTTATAGCGAATCAACAAATATGGAAAGCGTTTCCCTGCTCATTCTTACCATCAATGTTCTGGTCATGCTTGCATCGATAGCAGGAAGCCATTCTATCAAGCGAACGATGAAACTCGTCCTGATTCTGTCATTTCTTTTCAGGGTTGCACTTCTGCTTTGGGATTTTTATGGACGATCTGTTTTTGTGCTTCCGAATTCCGAAGCCGATGCGGATGCGTTTCACCAAGTCGCACTCTCTTACGCCTTCGGAAGCCGCCAAGGAAATTTCGACTGGAATATATATCCGTTTTACATCGGAAAGCTCTATCATCTTATCGGCGTCCAGCGTATTACGGCACAGTATTTCAATCTCATGCTGTCTATAATAGCACTGTATTTTACAAACAGATGCATGCAGCTTATGAAAATAAAACGGGAAGTAAATGATACCTTAATGGGAATTCTTGCTTTTCTGCCGAACTTCGCAATAATTTGCGTGCTTCTGCTTCGAGAGTCGATAATAATTTTCGGAATTATTATTTCGGTTTTTTTCTTTATGAAATGGTGGAACGATCCGAAGTTCCGCTATATCCCGCTTTCCCTGTTATTTTCGCTCATTGCCACTGTGTTTCATTCCGGCTCGATAGCGATAACCGCATCTCTTGCATTCCTTTTCGTAATGTTCAACGGCAAGCAACACAGCTTTGATCTTACCGCAAAATCAATTGTTTATATTGTCGTTTTCATACTGCTTTTTACCGCGGTGTTCAGTGTCTACGGCGATCAGCTTCTCGGAAAATTCTCACGCGTGGAAACTGTTCAGGATGTTGAAAAAGTAACAAAATACTATGAGGAAGGCGGAGCGTCATATTCTCTTGACATTGTATCATCAGACTCGGTTCTCGGTATAGTGGTAAATACGCCACTCCGAATTCTCGCGTTTCTTGTCTCGCCGCTGCCTTGGAAATGGCGCGGAGTTAATGATATTATTGCATTTTTCTTCAGCGCGCTGTTTTATATTATTACGGTATATACTGCATTTGCTGCCGTAAAAAGCTACAGGATACTTAAAAAAGCTCCGGGATACAGAAGCCATAACACCCTTTCGGAGCTTGAAAAGGAACATAAAAATCTCCTGTTTGCTTTTTGCATTATTATCATTATGGCACTGATAATATTCGGTTGGGGTACGTCAAATGCGGGAAGTGCACTGCGTCACCGTGAAAAATTTACTCTTGTATTCGGCTTACTTCTTGCCGTTTCAGTCAACTTCTTGCATGAAGTAAAAGAAAAGCTTCCTGAAAAACATAAAAAGAAAAACCACTTTAAAATAAGATTCGGTAATTTCTTATGAATAATTTGATAAGCGTTATTGTTCCCGTTTACAAGGTCGAAGCGTATTTAAAGAAGTGTGTGGATTCCATTCTTGCGCAGACCTACAGGAATATCGAAATTGTACTTGTCGACGACGGCTCCCCCGACAGATGCCCCGAAATATGTGAGGAGTACACCCGCCTTGACCGCAGAGTCCGCGTTGTCCATAAGGAAAACGGCGGGCTTTCCGATGCACGCAATTTCGGCATTGACGCAGCACACGGCTCACTCATCGGATTTGTCGACAGCGATGATTTCATAAAACCGGATATGTTTGAAATACTGCTCCGCGACCTTAACGAGTCTGCATCCGTCATTGCGTGCTGCAGATTTACAAAGCTCTACGCGGACGGTCATACGGAGGATATCGGAGACGGCAGCTTTTCAATATTTGACGGAACTGATGCATTAAAAGAATATCTTATCGGGACAAGGGTTGACCCATTTGCATGTAACAAGCTGTACAGGCGCAGTGCCATCGGAAATACACGCTTCATTAAGGGAATTCTCGGCGAGGACAACCTCTTCAACTACGAGGTGTTCGGCAAAGCAAACCGCGTGTCTCTCAGAGAAGTTCCACTGTATGTGTATCTACAGGATAGAGTCGGCGCCATCACCGACAAATCCATATCAAGGAAAAAAGTTAACATAATCTACAACTGGGATAATATACGTCGTAAGTGCAAGATGGAATATCCGGAACTTGAAATATATGCTCTCCGCCGTCAGGTGATATACTACATAGGTATGTATAACACAATTACGAACAGCGGCTCGAATTTTTCGGAGGATATTAACAATATAAAATCATTCGTCCGTGAGCATCTGGATGATATAACACACGATACGGTTTTTGAAAAGACAGTAAAGCTGTCAGCGTTTTTACTTATCAAAGCACCGGCGCTATATAGAATAATAATGAAATTGTATAAAAAGAAATACAAGGTGGCGAAACTGTGACTGACAGAAAAAACATACTGATAGTGACTCCGTTTTATAAGCAGGATAAAAATATCGCATCTGTCAGATGGACGAAACTGTCGGAGAGACTTGCGAAAAATCACAATATTATCATTGTAACTCAGCCGCTTATCGGCTCAGACGATACATTCTCTCTTGAACCTGAGGAAAACGGTGTCATCGTCGCGCGAATCGACCAGACTACCGGCTACCAGCACATAGCGCGCAAATATTTCGGTGCGGCAAAGGATGACGACTGGCAGACGAATTCAAACAGTTCGGTAAACAGTAATCAGGATGCGCTCTCCGATTCTTTCACACGAAAGATGAAGAACAGTATACTCTACAAATCCGAAGCCTCTACTGCGAAGAAGTACGCACGAACAATACGTGACAGAGTTATTCCTGACGGTGTGAGTATTGACGCGGTAATCACCTCCGCCTGTCCGTTTATTGAAATGGAAATCGGTTATGAACTAAAACTTTTGCTCGGATGCAAATGGATCTCCGAATTCCGCGATCTACCATTTACAGATGATGTAAGCGATGTCACACACCGAATGAAGAAATTTATGGTACATGAGCTTGAAAGCGCCGATGCTATAATTTCAATAGCCCCTAAAGGTAAAGAGTTTTTAGTTGAAAACAAACTCGTCGTTAACCCGGATATAATAAACATAATAACAAACGGATTTTCTACATCTGACATTGTCAAAGCAGCACCTACGTCAGACGAGGCAGCACTGGTTATAACTCATACCGGATCATTGTACTCCGGAAACCGCCGCGCCGATCTGCTTTTCAAGGCAATAGCGGCGGCAAAAAAGAAATCACCTGGTTTTGGCTGTGTGTTTGAATGTGCTGGCGGCAATAACGAAACGCTTGTTGAAACAGCGGGGAAATACGGGCTTGAGAACATCGTCAACAATCACGGATTCATTCCGCGCAGTGAAGCACTCTCACTACAGCACAGCGCAGACTGTCTGCTGATTTTATGCGAGAATCACCCCGGTTCCCTTGTCGCGAAATTATTCGAATATATGCTTGCCGAAAAGCCAATCATCAGCATCACATGCGGCGATATAGCCGAAAGTGAAGAAACCGCATTTATCAATTCTCTGTATCTCGGAATTGCGGTAGGCGAAGCGAACGGGGAATCCGATGTCGAACGCCTTGCCGACTACCTAATTATGCAGTATCAGCGTAAGATGTCCGGCGAAGGTCTTTTCTACGAGCCTGACCGTGAAGCGATTAAAGGGTATGACCACGACAACATCGCGAAAAAAATCAATAATCTGATAAGTGAAGTGCTTGCCTGACATGTTTTCATACAAGCCGGAGAAATATCATGAAGCTTGACTTTTACAAAGGTAAAAACGTCCTTGTCACCGGTCATACCGGCTTCAAAGGCTCATGGATGTGCCGCGTGCTGCTGTCACTCGGCGCGAATGTCACGGGCTATTCCCTGCCGTCACCAACCGATCCGTCGTTGTTTGAGCTGTGCGGGCTTAATGATGAGATGAACTCCGTCATAGGCGACATACGCGACCTTAACTCACTCAGGAAGTGCGTCGATGCATCAGAACCCGACGTGATTATTCACATGGCGGCTCAGCCAATCGTGCGCGAAAGCTACAGAAATCCCATGTTCACATACGAGACCAACGTCATAGGCACGGTGAATTTTCTTGAAGCTGCAAGACTATACGGAAACGTCAGGTCGATTGTCAACGTCACTACCGACAAGGTCTACCGCAACAACGAATGGGTGTGGGGCTACCGTGAGGAGGACGCGCTTGACGGTTTCGATCCGTATTCAAACTCGAAGTCCTGCTCCGAGCTTGTCACCGCCTCATACATACGCTCATTTTTCAGTAACACCTGCACCGCCGTTTCGACCTGCCGTGCAGGCAACGTCATCGGCGGCGGTGACTTCTCTCCCGACCGCATCATCCCAGACTGTGTGAGAGCGATGGAGGACGGTCGCGACATTATCGTACGTAATCCCTACTCCGTGCGTCCGTATCAGCATGTTCTTGAGCCGGTCTGCACGTACCTTTACATCGCCGCGCGTCAGTCGGAGAACAAGTCACTCGCGTCGAATTACAACATCGGCCCCGACTTCTGCGACTGCGTTACCACGGGTGATCTTGTGGATCTGTTCTGCAAAACATGGGGCGGAGGTGCAAAATGGGTAAACAAAAGCGAAGCGGACGCGCCGCATGAAGCGGGCTTCCTGAAGCTTGACTGTTCGAAGATAAAGTCGATATTCGGCTGGTCACCGAAGTGGCACATCGACGATGCGGTACGCGCTACGGTCGAGTGGAGCAAGGCTTATCTCGCAGACGGCTCACATTCCGCGATAAACGATATCATGGCAAAGCAGATAAGCGATTATCTTAGCTGAGGTGGATTATGGTAAAAAAATTCGAATTCAAGGAGCTTGACTTAAAAGGCGCGTATCTCATCACTCCCTTTCACGCGACTGATGAGCGCGGTGGCTTCATCAAGGATTACAACGTCGATACCTTTAAAGCAAACGGAATAGACCACAATCTTCGCGAGGTGTTCTGTACGGTATCGAAGCGCGGCGTCATACGTGCGACGCATTTTCAGGAGATACACCAACAAGCGAAGCTTGTACGCTGCATCTCAGGTCATGTTTATGACGTTATCGTGGATCTTCGCAAAGATTCACCTACATACCTCCAGTGGCGCGGCTTCCATCTGACAGGCGAAAATACGCTGGAACTTCTCGTACCTGAATTTTTCGGTCACGGCTATCTCGTCATCGAGGACTCAATCGTCAGCTACAAGTGCGCCGAGGTATTCTATGGTGAAGGCGACAGCGGCATCATGTGGAACGATCCTGACATTGGCATCGACTGGCCGCTTGACCTCGTTGACGGCAAGCTGATAATATCCGAGAAAGACAAAAACCTTCAGTCGTTCAGGGATTACGACGCAAAATACTGATCTTTACTCCTGCAGTTTCTACAGGCTGCGGGGGTATTTCTTTACGGTGGTTATTATGAATAAATCATATTTTTATGTAACACTGTGCTACATCGTATGGGGTGTGTTGCCCGTCTTCTGGAAGCAGCTTGCCGGGGTCAACTCCATTTACGTGCTTACAATGCGCGTTGTGTGGTCGATGGTGTTCTGCGGTGCGATAATTTTCGTGCGCCGTGACGCAGGTCTCGTCCGTGCCGCGCTTGCCGACAGGAAACAGTTCATATGGCTGGTTCTGGCGGGTATTTTCGTTACTGTCAACTGGGGGCTTTACATCTACGCTGTCAACAACGGTCACATTCTCGACGCAAGCCTTGCGTACTACATGAACCCGATACTCTCTATTCTACTCGGCAGATTCATGTTCAAGGAAAAGCTGTCGATTCTTCAGTGGTGCGCGGTAGCACTTGCCGCCGCCGGAGTTATTTATTCGACAATAAGCTACGGTACGGCTCCGTATTTCGCACTCATGATCGCCAGCACGTTTGCCATATACACCGCTATAAAGAAAAAAGTTACTGTGGACAGCGACGTTTCGATATTCATGGAAACTGCGGTTGTCACACCGCTTGCGATCGCGGCGGCCATCTACATGGAAGTTAACGGCATGGGTGTGATCGGCAGCATAAGCGTAGTAAAGCTGACGCTTCTGCCGCTTGCCGGAGTCGTCACATCAGTACCGCTTCTGTTCTTCGCAAAGGGTATGAAGGGCACGCCGATGTCGCTCTCAGGCATACTTATGTATATAAATCCCACACTTGTTCTGCTTGTGGGGGTACTCTTATACGACGAAAACTTCACCATGACCAACGCCGTTATGTTCTGCTGTGTCTGGGCGGCGGTAATAATTTACATCGCCGACATGATGTACACGCACCACAGGGGAAAATCAGCCGTGGAGGGGGTCACCAATGAAGCTTCGTGAACGGGCAGAGCGGCTGAAATGTGACATTCCGGCACTCTTTTTAGCACTTCGCAGAAGGGATACACCGCTCACGGCAAAGGTCGTCGCGGCAATAACGATTGTGTACGCACTCTCACCGGTCGATCTGATACCGGACTTCATCCCCGTCCTCGGATACCTCGATGATCTCATCATTCTTCCCGCTCTCATCGCGCTCACGGTACGGCTGATACCGCGCAGCGTGTTTGATGAATGCCGCAGTGAAGCTGCGGGAATGCGGAAGGACGCTTCCCCTAAGAAGTGGTACTGTGCGATACCGTTCGTGCTTATATGGACGGTAGTTATATTTGTGATTGTAAAAGCGATAATAAAGTAAAGGCGTGATGCACGTTTCCGTGATTCACGCCTTGATTTTTTGTCTGGCTTCGCCCGACACCTGTCCGATTTTCTGAGAAAAACGGGGGAAAAGCTTATAACGGATTACAACAATTCCGTAAGAATATCATCACTTGACTATCGCTCTCGCCTCAAGGTAGTAGCGCTTACTTTTCGCCTCACCCATCGAGAAGGTCTTGCGCGGAAGTGCGCCGTTTTTCTCAACGTACGGGAACAGCTCATCCTTCGCCATGCCGTCGAAAACGAAGCCCACACTTCCCGCTTCAGCTGCAAGGTGACGTACCGATTCTTCGCCGTGTATGTAGTCGCAGGTCACACCGGGATGTATGGCGACATAAGCATCGATAAAGTTCTGCAGTGCGCCTACCATAAGCGGATGCGTTTTGCCGGATATCGTGATTTTTTCGGACATACCTGCGGTGATGACCTCAACTTCACCGAGGCCCGTGCCGTCGGATGCAAACTTTTTGAAGCTGTCGGTCACGTCGGCTGTATCGCAGCCGTTGATGATGCGGTATATCGGCTCGAACTCGATGGCGGTATCGCCGAGGCTTACGATTTCCGCAAGCGCGTATCTCGCCGGATGATCGGATGCGTCAGGTCCAAGCGATTTCTTGATGTTCTCATAATGCGCCTTTGCGGATGCGAGCGAGTGATTGCCGTCGCCCATAGCGTACGCCATTCTGCCTTTCATTGATGCTTCATACGCGGTGATACCGGCCATAACCTCATCGAGCAGTTCGCCGCAGATACGGTATCCTCTGACGTGACCGCCGCCCTGCATGAGGTCAAAGTTATAAAGCAGACCCATTTCATCGGTCC
Organism: uncultured Lachnospiraceae bacterium; assembly: GCA_964568705.1. GTDB lineage: Bacteria > Bacillota > Clostridia > Oscillospirales > CAG-272 > CAZMRH01. Next base: position 1,815 of record CAZMRH010000012.1, on the reverse strand, counting down.
TGTCGGCAAGCGGCAGAATCAACGGCTTTTTATCATCCACGAATATCATAATATGCGGAAGCTCAACAGTCG
>CAZMRH010000012.1:0-1733 GCA_964568705.1 uncultured Lachnospiraceae bacterium | reverse complement strand
TCCCTGGCCGCGCGTATCGACACCCTCGGCGGGATCCGCTCGACCACTGTTGCCTCAGTCGCGCGTACCGCCGAGGCTGAGTCCTTTGAATAATCATATGCTTCAAGGTCGATCTTTCCGACAATGCCGTGCCGTATCTTGCCGTCTGGCAGTGTGCGTTCAAGATACACAAGTGAGTCGGGATAGCTGACAAAATGACTGCGTACCGACTTCATATTTTCGGCTATCTGCGCATTGCGCTCTTTTTCCATCGGTGTACCGAGATACGCTTCCGGAAGGACAAGTCCGAGCGTCGATATCTCTGCACATGACGCGAGCCTCTCGGCACACTCCCAGTAATCCGGTTCCGAGGTAAACTGGTCGCACGCGATAACCGAATAGCTCTGCCACATTTTATCCGCCGCACCGTACTTCGGCAAAAGTATATCGGCGGGAGTAAAAATTGAATTATACTTCATCTCATTTCCCCGTTTTCGTCTTTTTATAATTATACAATCCTCCGCTATACTTGTCAATCCGCGCAATACTTAAAACAAAGCGCCGTTTTCGCCCGCCGCATGTGCAGTTTGGTTATATTTCGGCTCATTTGGCCGCTATTTTTAATATTAACGTACATTGACATTTATTCAAAATGAAAATATAATTATTATATGAAAGTATAGGATGAAGGAGTGCCGAAAGGTCACGCGGCAGTATTATTTATGATAAAAGTTATAAAATTCGGCGGAAGCTCACTTGCGGATGCCGCTCATTTCAGACAGGTAGCCGAAATAATCAAGGCTGAGCCGTGCCGCCGCTTTGTCGTACCCTCAGCACCCGGCAAACGTTTCCCCGATGATCCGAAGGTCACGGATATGCTCTACGAGTGCTACAATCTCGCCTCAAATGACGAGAGCATCGACGAGCTGTTTGAAAAGATCAAGGCTCGCTACGAAAGCATAATTGAGGGTCTTTCGCTCGACCTTGATCTAAAAGAAGAATACGAGCTTATCAAAAGCTCGATCACACATCACGCCGGACGAGATTACGCCGCAAGCCGCGGTGAGTACCTCAACGGCCTTATCCTCTCGAAGTTTCTCGGCTTCGACTTTATCGACGCGGCGAAAGTGATAAAATTCTCCGACAACGGCTCATTTGACGCAAACCAGACAGACGATATCCTATCCGACAAACTCACACGACATGAATACGCGGTCATCCCCGGTTTTTACGGCTCGATGCCCAACGGAACGGTCAAAACCTTCTCACGCGGCGGCTCAGATGTCACAGGTTCTATCGTCGCACGTGCCGCACGCGCCGATCTCTACGAAAACTGGACTGACGTATCCGGCTTTCTTATGGCTGATCCGCGCACCGTGGACAACCCGTGCGTTATCGACACCATCACCTACCGTGAGCTTCGCGAGCTTTCGTACATGGGTGCGGGCGTGCTGCATGAAGATTCGATATTCCCTGTCCGCTTTGCCGGAATCCCGATCAACATCCGCAATACCAACCGTCCGTCAGACCGCGGTACGATGATCGTCCCCGCTACCGAGCAGTACGACACAGACCACGTCGTGACAGGCATCGCCGGAAAGAAGGGCTTCTCGATAATTAATATTGAGAAGGACATGATGAACGGCGAACTCGGATTCGGCAGGCGTGTGCTTGAAGTCATCGAGGACTCTGGGCTGAGTTTTGAGCATCTGCCGTCGGGAATTGACACGATGAGCGTCATCCTCAATTTTGAC
>CAZMRH010000011.1:16416-23969 GCA_964568705.1 uncultured Lachnospiraceae bacterium | reverse complement strand
AAACATCCCGGGCGACAACATAAGGATCGCCCCTATAGCAACTTTCAAAGGTAATAAAAAACCCGTTATGGGTATCAGCATAATCACGCTATAAGCAAAACAGGTTGGTGTCCGAGCAGTTTACGCAGACATAGGTGGAAGGAGTAAAACACTTTCTCCATATAACCAGGAAAGATAACATAATGAAAAGACTCATCATTACAATACTTGCACTCGTCACAGCACTTGCGCTCACCTCATGCGGACACAACGTCGGCGGCAGCATCGCCGGAAACATGCTTGCAGATACTACGGCTGCTTCAGCCGAGGTGTACGGATGGGAAAAACCGCCGTACGTGAAGTACGATCCGCTTGTGCCCAACGAATACTCGCGCCCCGGTACGGCGATTAAGGGCATCACCGCCGTTGTCGTACATTACGTCGCGAATCCCGGCACGACCGCCGCCGAAAACTACAGCTACTTCGAGGGACTTGCCAAGTCGGGTGAGACTTACGCGAGCGCGCACTTCATCATCGGGCTTGACGGTGAAGTGATACAGTGCATGCCCCTCACCGAGCTTGCGTACTGCTCTAACAGCCGCAACATCGACACCGTATCAGTTGAATGCTGTCACCCGGGTGAGGATGGCAAGTTTACCGACGCGACGTATCAGTCGCTTGTGAAGCTGTGTGCGGAGCTGTGCAGGCAGTTCGGACTTGACGCGGAGACGGAAATAATCCGCCACTATGACGTAACCGGAAAGCTGTGCCCGAAATACTTCGTCGAGCATGAGAACGAATGGGTGCAGTTCAAATCGGACGTTGCAGTTGCGATGAAATAGAGCATATAATAAGGCAGCCGTAGATGATTGTATCTGTGGCTGCCGACTTGTTTATTTCATGTGTTAATTGCATCAGGCGTGACAAGCAGTTTTTTACTGCACAGAAAACATTTTACAATATTTTGATTGATATGCGCGACGCCGTATGATACAATATATATTCATATTGTAAAGCGGTGTATATATCTCACACCGAAAGATAATCGGGAGTATCGCACCGCACACGATGATAATAAAGAAGGGAAAACAGTATGATAAAACGACTATCAAAATGTGTAAGGCAGTATAGGTCTTCGTCGGTACTGTCGGCACTGTTTGTGGCGGCAGAGGTTGTCATGGAAGTGATAATCCCGCTGTTTATGGCACAGCTGATCGACCGCGGTATCGGAACGGACGCCGCCCCCGGAAGCATGAGCGAAATACTCAGGTACGGCGGCATTCTTGCGGTGTGCTGTGTCATTTCGCTTGCGTTCGGCGCACTGTCCGGCGGATTCTGCGCATACGCTTCTGCGGGATTTGCGTCAAACCTGAGACGTGACATGTACTTCAACGTGCAGAATTTTGCGTTCTCGAATATTGACAAATTCTCGACTTCGAGCATCGTCACGCGTCTTACGACGGACGTGAACAATGTGCAGATGGCGTTCATGATGATAATCAGAATCGCGGTACGCTCACCTGCAATGCTTGTGTTCTCACTCATCATGGCGTTTCGCCTGAACGCGTCGCTAGCGCTCATCTTCCTTGCCGCGGTACCGATCCTCGGTATCGGACTTTACTTTATCGTAAAGAAGGCTCACCCGATATTCGAGAAGGTTTTCAAGACGTACGACAAATTGAACCGCGTCGTGCAGGAGAACCTGATGGGCATACGCGTGGTCAAGACGTTTGTGCGCGAGAATGAGGAAAAGAAAAAGTTCGGCGACGTGTCCGAGTCCATATACGACAACTTCACCAAGGCTGAACGCACCGTCGCACTTAATATGCCGCTGATGCAGTTCTGCATGTACGGCTGTATGATACTTATTTCGTGGTTCGGCGCGCGGCTCATCGTCACGACGAACGGACAGAGCGATGCGTTCACCACAGGCCAGCTCATGAGTCTCATCACCTACTCCATGCAGATACTGATGAGCCTGATGATGCTGTCAATGGTTTTTGTAATGATTACGATTTCACGCGCGTCGGCAGAGAGGATCGTCGAGGTGCTTGACGAGAAGCCCGACATCGTAAGTCCCGCGGACGCGGTAAAAACGGTGCGTGACGGCGCGGTATCGTTCAGGAATGTCAGCTTCAGCTATGGCGGCAAGGGGTCAAACCCGTGCCTGAAAAATATCGACCTTGACATAAAGAGCGGCGAGACCGTCGGCATCATCGGCGGCACAGGCTCATCGAAATCGACGCTCATTCAGCTGATATCACGGCTGTATGATGTGACGGACGGCACACTCACGGTCGGCGGCGTTGACGTTTGTAAGTACGACCTTGAGACACTTCGCGACGCGGTCGCGGTGGTGCTTCAGAAGAATGTGCTGTTTTCGGGTACAATCAAGGAAAACCTTCGCTGGGGTAACGCCGACGCGACGGACGACGAGATGAATGAAGCATGCTGCGTGGCGCAGGCTGAGGAATTCATAAAGACGTTCCCCGACGGGTACGACACCTATATCGAGCAGGGCGGCGTGAACGTATCGGGCGGTCAGAAGCAGAGACTGTGCATCGCGCGCGCACTTCTGAAGAATCCGAAAATTCTAATACTCGACGACTCGACGAGTGCGGTCGATACGGCGACTGAGGAAAAAATTCGTGCGGGTCTTGCGGATGATCTTCCCGAGACGACGAAAATCATCATCGCGCAGAGGATATCGTCCGTTGAGAATGCCGACAAGATAATCGTGATGGACAACGGTATGATAAACGGCATCGGCACGCACGATGAGCTTATGAAATCAAATGAGATATACCGCGAGGTGTGGATGTCTCAGGTGAAGGGAGGCGGCGAGGATGAATAGAGGACCAATGAGACGCGGACGTACGGCACCTCCCGGAAATCCTCGGGAAATACCCAAGGGTACGGTTAAGCGGCTCGCGGGATACATCTTCACGGGTTACAGGCTCCGCTTCACCGCAGTCGTCGTTTGCATACTTCTGTCGGCACTTGCGGGAGTCGCGGGATCAATGTTCCTTGAGGTGCTCATCGACGACTATATCACACCGCTTCTTACGGTTGTTTCCCCCGACTTTTCCGGACTTCTCCGCGCCGTTCTCATAATGGCGGGAGTGTACCTTATCGGAATGTTTTCTTCCTATTTATATAATATCACGATGGTCAGTATATCGCAGGGCGTCTTAAAGCGTATCCGCGACGAGATGTTCGCGCATATGCAGACGCTGCCGGTAAGATATTTTGACACACATACGAACGGCAACGTGATGAGCTACTACACCAACGATACCGACACGCTGCGCCAGATGATAGCGCAGAGTCTGCCGCAGGGATTTTCGTCGGCGATAACGATAATTGCGGTGCTTTGTGCAATGATCTACACAAGCTGGCAGCTCACGCTCATCCTGTTCGCGGTCATCGCCGTGATGGTGTTCGTCAGCGGCAAGATTACGGGAAAGAGCGCGAAATACTTCATCGGACAGCAGAAGTCGATCGGCTCGCTCAACGGGTACATCGAGGAGATGGTCAACGGACAGAAGGTCGTCAAGGTGTTCTGCCATGAGGCGGCGGCGAAGGACGGATTCGACGATCACAACTTCGACCTGCGCGATAACGCGTATAAGGCGAACAAGTACGCGAACATCCTCATGCCGATTCTCGGCAACCTCGGTAATCTTCAATATGTGATACTGGCAGTATGCGGCGGTGCGATGGCACTTTCAAGCGGAGGGACGCTTATCACACTCGGCGGTATCGCGGCGTTCCTGCAATTATCAAAGAGCTTCACCATGCCGATAAACCAGATGACGCAGCAGCTCAACTCGATAATCATGGCGCTTGCCGGAGCGGGACGTATCTTCGGATTCATGGATGAAAAGAGCGAGGAGGACGGCGGTTACGTCACGCTCGTTAACAGTGAAACCGCACCTGACGGCACAGTCCGCGAGAGCACGAAGCGGACGGGCGAATGGGCATGGCGGCATCCGCATGAGGACGGCACGGTCACGTATACTCCCCTCAGGGGTGACGTAAGGCTTATCGATGTTGACTTTGAGTATGAGGCGAGCAAGCCGGTGCTGCACGATATTTCGATTTACGCGGAGCCCGGTCAGAAGGTGGCGTTTGTCGGCGCGACAGGTGCGGGCAAGACGACGATAACCAACCTCATCAACCGATTCTATGACCTCGCGGACGGCAAGGTGCGCTACGACGGCATCAACATCAATAAGATAAAGAAGGATGACCTGCGGCGCTCGCTCGGCGTGGTGCTTCAGGATACGAACCTGTTCACGGGTACGGTGATGGAAAATATCCGCTACGGCAAGACTGACGCGACGGACGACGAAGTGATCGCGGCGGCAAAGCTCGCGAACGCGCACGGCTTCATCGAACGGCTTCCCGACGGATACGGCACGATGCTGACAGGCAATGGCGCGAACCTTTCGCAGGGACAGCGTCAGCTCATTTCGATCGCACGCGCGGCGGTTGCCGATCCGCCCGTCATGATACTTGACGAGGCGACGTCGTCGATCGATACGCGTACCGAGGTGCTCGTTCAGCGCGGCATGGATTCGCTCATGCATGGCAGAACTGTGTTCGTCATCGCGCACAGGCTGTCGACAATACGCAACTCCGACGTCATCATGGTGCTCGACGCGGGACGCATAATCGAGCGCGGAGACCATAAAACGCTGATGGCACAGCGCGGACGTTATTATCAGCTCTACACCGGCATGATCGAAAATAATTAATTGTATAAAAAGTACAAAATGTCCGGTCACAGCATCACATCATGCGGCTGTGACCGGACATTTTCTGTCTATTAATGACAGGCAAAATATCAATAATCTGCCCTGTGCAATACCGCTTAACTGGCAATTCACCTATATTTGGGGAAATGTTAACCGATTCATAATACTTATGCCGAAAAACAATATATTTGTTGAATATAACCAAATTAAAGGTCGTCCCTCCTAAAAATTCACAAAATGTGTATAAAACAGCTTGACAATTTATGATTAACGTGATACAATAGGCATACCAAATAATATGGAGGTTAAAAAACCATGAAAAAGTTCTTAGCTATTTTTCTCACGATCGCTATGCTCGCGACAACATGCATAGCGTTCACATTCACATCAAGCGCAGCTACGACAAAGGCTATCAAACTCGATGGCGGTTATATCCAGACCGACAGCCATGACGCGATATCCGGAGGTTACACAGTTTCGTTTGACATGTGGGCAATCGCTGACGGTTCCGGAATCCAGCTCTGGGCCGACACGGCATCCACAAGGTACACGGTTAACTCAGGTTACGTAGGTGTCGCCAATGCCGGCGGCGGTTCTGCTTATGCGGCAGACAACTTCGTAAACATCACCTGGGGAACCATTGGACTTGCGAACACAGGCTCGATGCACTCCTTCAAGATCGAGATCAACAACGCAGGTTCCGATATTTTCTACATGGACGGCGCACAGGTACTCGCTACCGGTCAGACAGCGAACAGCTTCTGGACCGAATTCGAGATCTGGAACACAGAGGGCAGCGGCGTTGTGATCGATAACTTTAAGATCACATCAATCGACGGAGCTACTACATATGTTGACTATGATTTCGAAGATAGCGACGTAGGTATTTTCGGCTCTAACGCTACACTTCTCGATCAGGCTCTCCCGAAGGTTGAGACCGTTAAGTCGAAGGGTCTGTTCCTCGACAGCGGCTACATCCAAACAGCAGACGAAGTAGACGGCAATGCGATCAACGCTTTAGGCAGCCAACCCGTATTCGAGTTTGATATGTGGGTTGCTGACGCTGATTCCGGCCTCCAGCTGTGGGCAGATACGGCAGCAACAAGATACACAGTAACAGGTACATATGTCGGCGCTGACAATACAGGCGGCGGCTCGGCATATACGGCAGACTCATTTACACAGCTCGCATGGGACAAGGATGTAGGATTTGCATCTGACGGCTGGCATCACTTCAAGTTCGAGCTCAACAAGGACGATACTCACGACGTTATCTCGAGAGACGGCGTAGTGGTATGGGATTCCGGTACAGTTACGGCTAACGCTTACTGGACAGGAACACTTCAGATATGGAACACAATCGGCAACGGCGTTGTAATTGATAACATGAGCTATAAGAACAACGGCGTATACACATTTGAAGACGGCACAAACGACGTGTTCCGCGCTTCCGACTACGGTTCCATCATGGAAATGATCGTTGTTAAGGGCGACGATGAAGTTCAGATGTCCAAGGCAGTATACCTCAACGCCGGATATCTGCAGTGGAATGACCTGGACGATGAGATCGGTTCTTCTTACACAATTCAGTTCGATATGTGGACATTTGACGCTGATTCCGGTATCCAGCTGTGGGCAGATACGGCAGCAACAAGATACACAGTAACAGGTACATATGTCGGAGTTGACGTATCCGGCGGCGGCTCGGCATATCCGGCTGACGATTATGTAAACGTTGCATGGGGCGAGGGCACAGGCTTTGCATCCGATAACTGGCATACAGTTAAAATGGAGCTCAATAAAGACGGCTCCGACCTCATTTACATCGATGGCATCCTTAAGTACAACTCAAACGGCATAACGGCCAACTCATACTGGACTGGCACGATCCAGCTCATGAACACACTCGGCAACGGCGTTGCAATCGACAACCTTTCGATTACAGGCAACACCACTCAGGGTCCTTGGGACTTTGAGGATGACTCATGTTATCCGTTCAGCGACTGCTCCATCATCGACGTTGCAGTTGCAGGCTCAGGCAAGTGCGTTGACCACGTGGCAGGCAATCCTGCCGTCACGGTAGAGCCGACATGCTTCTCAACAGGTACTTCTACAGTATCGTGCATCATCTGCGGCAAGGTTCTCTCTGAGACCGCTATTCCGATGATTGCTCATGACTGGCCGGACGGCGACTCAGCTGATGTTGTAACACCTGCTACAGCTACAACTCCCGGACGTGTTTCGTTCACATGTAACAGAGAAGGCTGCGGAGCTAAGATCTACGCAACCACTCCCGCAACAAACGCATACACAGGCACAATCGACTACATAATCGACTTTTCAGATGTTGATGTAGTAAGATCAGTATACGACATATTCGGCGGCTGCGAAGATAAGTCTCTTGAGAATATTGCTAACAATGTTCTCACAATCGCAGGCGGCAACGAAGGCCAGAACTACTACTACTGGAATTCTAAAGCAGAAAGCACGAACAACTTCTCACTGTCCTACGACATCAACGTAAGCGGCACAGAAGTGCTTGACAATGTCAGCTACGGTTCACAGATGTACTTCTGGTTCGGCGGCGAAAACACTATTTTCAACCAGGCTGGTTATGACTTTACAAACGGCTGCTTCTTCATGAAGCCGAATGACGGTAGCTCATATGCAACTATCACAGTTCCGTACGCATTCTCAAGAAATATGTGGCACAATGTAAGACTCTCCGTTACAACTGATGATGCTGCTTTCAAATGCACAGCAGTTCTTTACTTCGATAACGTAGCAGTTCTTACATTCGGCGGCGCTGAGATG
>CAZMRH010000011.1:15935-16375 GCA_964568705.1 uncultured Lachnospiraceae bacterium | reverse complement strand
CTTACTGGTCAATCCCGCTTGAGACAGCAAGAAGCTTCAATCCTATTCTCAGAATATTCAACGTACAGGGTCAGTACGATAACTTCGTAGCAGGTTCATCTGACTTCGCATGGGCTACAAAGGGCGACTCCAACGGCGACGGTAAGGTTAACATGCTCGATATGCTTACAATCCGTAAGGCTATCGCAGAAGTTGGCGAAATCTCTTGTGTTGAAAGCCAGGTAGACTTCAACCATGACGGTTTCTTCAACCTCCTCGACGTACTCGCATTCAGAAAAATCATCGCTGCTGCATAATCAGCGTAATTCGAAGATAAGCGAAATACCGGCTTGACCGGATGAAATCAGGGCACAGCTTCGGCTGTGCCCTGATTTATTTTTCCCGAAGGCGTGCGACAGTCGCGAAAAGCACCTTGACAAACGCGGAATATACAGGTATAA
>CAZMRH010000011.1:0-15925 GCA_964568705.1 uncultured Lachnospiraceae bacterium | reverse complement strand
TGATAAGTATTGAAAAATTTCGTCGGGCGGTGTGATTATGTTAAAAAGCATGACGGCATTCGGCAGAGCGCGCGGCATCAGTGATGCGGGCGATAAGGATATCTGCGCGGAGATAAAATCAGTCAACAGCCGTTTTCTCGACTGCACGGTCAAAACACCGCGTCAGTATTCGTTCCTTGAGGAAAAAATCAAAGCGTACCTGACCGAGCGCGGAATTTCACGCGGCAAGGTCGAGGTATCGGTAACAGTCGATGTTATCTCGCATGAAGGTATGGAGATCGCGCTTGACGACGGAATCGCAGAATCTTACGTCGCGGCACTGAGGAAGCTCCGCGATAAGTTCGGACTAATCGACGATATCTCAGTGATGACGGTCGCGCAGTACCGCGACCTGTTCAACTTCAAGAAACCCGACGATGATACAGAGCGGGACTGGCTGGACGTCAAAGCCGTACTGTCGCATGCGGTTGACATTTTCCTTGACGAACGTGCTCGCGAGGGTGCAAATCTTGAACGTGACATCAGACTGAAAATTGACGGCATCAAGGATAGCGCGGTGACCATCGCAAAGCTGTCAACCGCTGACATATCGGGATATTCCGAGAAGCTGACCGAAAGAATAAAGAAGATTATGACCGACTTTAACGTGGAGATTGCCGAACAGCGCATCCTCACGGAAGCTGCGATATTCGCAGACCGTGCCGCGATCGACGAAGAGCTGGTGAGACTCGCAAGCCACTTTGACGCGTTTGAAACGATAGTATCGGACGATGAGCCTGCCGGACGCAGACTTGACTTTCTGCTTCAGGAGATAAACCGCGAGACAAACACAATCGGTTCAAAGGCGGGCAATTCCGAAATCGCACATCTGGTGGTCGGTGTGAAGGCGGAACTTGAAAAAATACGCGAACAAATTCAGAATATAGAATAATGGGTGGTCAGGTTGAAAATAGTAAATGTAGGCTATAACAATATGATCGCAGCGGATCGGGTGATTGCGCTGATAACGCCGGACTCGGCTCCGTCAAAGCGACTCATTCAGGACGCGAAGGACAGCGGACGAGCCATCGACTGCACATCGGGCAGACGAACGCGCTCGGTAATCATCACCGACAGTGAGCATGTGATACTTTCGGCACTCAGCTCCGAGAGCATCGCAGGCAGGCTTTGCGGCGATGAAGATGACATCGGAGAATAATCATGACCGCATGTGAAAAGGGACTGTTTATCATAATCTCGGGACCTGCGGGAAGCGGCAAGGGTACGGTTGTTAAGTGCCTGCGCGAACTGTTGCCCGAACTTCGCTATTCCGTATCGGCGACGACACGCGCACCGCGTCCGGGTGAGGTTGACGGCGAGCATTATCACTTCGTCTCGCGCGAGGTATTTGAAGGGTACATTGCGACCGGCGAGGTGCTTGAACATACGGAGTACTGCGGCAATTATTACGGCACACTGAGAAGTGAAGCGGAGCGGATAACAGGCGACGGATACGACGTGATACTTGAGATCGAAGTTGACGGCGCGTGTCAGGTAAAGAGTCTGTGCCCGGGTTCAGTCGCGGTAATGCTGCTACCGCCGGATGCCGATTCGCTGTACAGACGGCTCACGGGACGCGGAACTGAATCAGCCGAGATAATCGAACGTCGTATGCAGCGTGCAAAAGAGGAGCTGATGCTCCTCGACCGCTATGATTACGTGGTCATCAACGGCGACGGTCAAGCGGAGCAGTGCGCCGCACGGATGAAGTCGATAATCGAAGCGGAGCACCTAAAAACATCCCGCATGACGGCATTGAAAACGACTTTCTTCGGGGGGACACGGGGTACGGAAGATACGCGGCCTTTTTGAAAAAAGGCCTGGCGAAAAACTTCCAAAAGGGGTTATTCGAACAAAGCACGGCGATAGACGTTCGTATTAAGCCAAACCTCGCATGTATTCTTTTCCCCCGCTTTTCTCAGAAAAGCGGGTAGGTGTCGGGCGAAGCCTGACCCGCATACTGCAGGGGAACGATGCGAGGGACCTGTCCCTCGCGCTCCCGATGGGGACATTCGTCCGATATAGTCGGCTTAAATCGAACGTAACTTGTATGCTTTTCCCCCGCTTTTCTCAGAAAAGCGGGTAGGTGTCGGGCGAAGCCTGACCCGCATACCGCAGTATGCGGAATCCCCCTGATCCACTGAATAATTCCAAACCAAAATAAATAATTCATTTCACCGATAAAGAGGAGAACACCATGATCTATCCGTCAATCAATCAGCTTACCAAAGGTAAGCACAGCAGATATTCACTCGTGATCGCCACTGCAAAATGTGCGCGCGCCATCACGGATGAATACGTAAAGCAGCGCGAGATAGCTGAGCGTTATATCGCCAATAATAAGGAGAGCGAAAAGTCGTTTTCGTCGATGATCCGTAAGGATTACAAAGACGAAAAAGCGGTCAAGCTCGCGGTGAACCGCCTGTACGCAGGTGATTTCGTGATACTTGAGGAAGGTGAAGCGCCGCTGCCGGTTCAAACCGATGACGAGACGGACGAATACGATACCGATACTACAGAAGAATAAGCAGCCTGAGTGCTGACAGGGGGCGAGCGATCACCCCCCTGATTTCTTGAAGGGGATAACTATGGCAAAAAAAGATACTGCGGCGTATGACGCACAGTCGATAGTTAAGCTGAAGGGTGCGGAGAGAGTAAGACTGCGCCCCGAGGTCATGTTCGGCTCAAAGAGCATCGAGGGCTGTAAGCATTCGTTTTTCGAGATACTGTCGAACTCGGTCGATGAGGCGCGTGAGGGCTACGGCGGCGAAGTTTCCGTCACGGTGTACCGCGATAAGTCGATCGAGGTATCCGACCACGGACGCGGCGTTCCGCTCGGATATAACGAGAATGAAGGCTGCTATAACTGGGAGCTTATCTACTGCGAGCTGTACGCGGGCGGCAAGTACGACAATAACTCGGACGCGGCGGCATATAAATTTTCACTCGGACTTAACGGACTCGGAGCATGTGCGACACAGTACAGCTCGGAGTATTTTGACGTTGCTTCTTACGACGGCGATAACGTATCGCGCATGCACTTTGAGAAGGGCGAGCCTGTCGGTAAGCTTGAGGTAACGCCGCTTGCGAAGAATGAGCGTCGCACGGGTACGGTACAGAGATGGCGCCCCGACCTTGAGGTGTTCACCGACATCGACATACCGCGCGAATACTTTGAGGAGGTGCTCAAGAAGCAGTCCGTCGTCAATTCGGGCATACGCTTTGTACTTAACTGGCAGAACGACGACGAATCGCTTAAAAGTGAGGAATTCATCTATCCGAACGGCATCTCGGATTATATTGACGAGCTTGCGGGGGACACCGCAATCACGTCGACCGTGTACCGCAAGATGGCGGAGGTAAAAGGACGCGACCGTGACGACCTTGAGGAATACAAGCTTGTCGCGGAGGTGGCGTTCTGCTTCTCGAAATCGGTAAATGTGCTTGAGTATTATCATAACTCCAGCTTCCTTGAGCACGGCGGATCGCCTGAGCGTGCGGTCAAGACTGCGTTCACCTTCGGGATCGACAAAAAGATAAAGGTGCTCGGCAAGTATAAGAAAAACGAGAAGATATCGTTTGCGGACATCGAGGACTGTCTCATTCTCGTGGCGAATTCGTTCTCGACCGTATCGGCGTACGAAAATCAGACGAAGAAAGCAGTCGAAAACAAATTTATCGCGGATGCGATGACATCATTTCTCAAGGAGCAGCTTGAGATATATTTCCTCGAAAACCCCGCGGATACCGAGAAAATCGTAAATCAGGTGCTCATCAACATGCGTGCGCGTGAGACTGCGGAGCGCACAAAGCTCGACCTTAAAAAGACGCTGTCGACGGCGAACGATCCGCTCGGTCGCGTCGAGAAATTCGTCGCATGCCGCTCAAAGGATGCGACAAGAAGCGAACTTTACATCGTCGAGGGCGATTCGGCAATGACAAGCTGCAAGCTCGGACGCGACGCGGAGTTTCAGGCGATAATCCCTGTGCGCGGCAAGACGCTCAACTGCCTGAAATGCACCTACGACAGGATATTCAAGAGCGATATAATCGTCGATCTCATCAAGGTCATCGGCTGCGGAGTAGAGGTAAAGTCACGTCATAAGAAGGACGAGGCAGTGCCGTTCAATCTCGACAATCTCAAGTGGTCGAAGATAATCATCTGTACAGATGCCGACGAGGACGGCTTTCAGATACGCACGCTGATTCTGACGATGTTCTACAGGCTCCTGCCGACGCTTATCAACGAAGGCAGAGTGTTCATCGCAGAATCGCCGCTGTACGAGATCACGGTGAAGGACGAGATACTTTTCGCCTACAACGAGCCGGAAAAAGCGGAAATCCTCAAGAAGCTCGAGGGCAAGAAATACACGCTGCAGCGCTCGAAGGGACTCGGCGAAAACGAGCCCGATATGATGTGGAAAACGACAATGAACCCCGCGACGCGAAGGCTCATCCGCGTGACAAGAACGGATGCGGAAGCGACGGCGCGCGTGTTCGACGTACTGCTCGGCGACAATCTTCCCGCGCGCAAGCAGTTCATCGCGGAGTACGCGAATCTCTACATCGCGCAGGCGGACATATAACGTATACAGATCGGGCGGTACGGTGCGGAAGAAACTGTATCGCCCGATCTCGCATTACTTTATGGACAGACTGTATACACGCCGTGATTCTTTGAAGCAGGTGTGCGATAAAGCGAAAAATTGTCTGAAATTTACAGCCGAACGGGGTGTTATTTTGAAAAAGTCTATTGACATCCAACAAAATAACTGATATAATTTAGCTGAATAAATGTATTACTGGAGGTATACATATGAAGAAAATCATTTCGATGCTGCTCTTCGCCTGCATGATGCTTACAATGCTCGTCCCCGCAGCGATGGCAACACCCGATCCTCTTCCGACAGGCACTTATATACTTCTCTCAGACACCATTGAGGGAGATCAGTATAAGGTGACCTTCTCAATCGGAAATAACCCCGGAATCTGGTCATATCAGGGCAGACTTTACTTCAACGAGGAAGCACTGCGCCTTGACAGCCAGACGGGCGGAACAGTATACCCGTCAGCGGCATTCACAGGCGGTGTTCTTACTTCGCCATCTGGCTTCCTTTTCTCAAATGACGCCTTGATGACGAATGTAACCGGTGACGGTGACATAATCACCTACAACTTCACGGTGATTGATGCAACCAAGGACTTTAACCTTGGTTATACCTTTGAGGCTGATAACGACATTTTTAGTATCGGATCGGAAGCCGATATGTATCCGGCAACATCTGTCAACCCCGAAATCGTGTTTGATTTTGACAACAGACACGAGGACGAAACAACAGCACCGGATACTTCGGCACCTGAGACAACAGCTCCCGACACTTCGGCACCTGAGACATCAGCTCCCGAGACTTCGGCACCTGAGACGTCAGCTCCCGATACGACCGCACCCCTGCCCCCGCTTCCCTCTAATCCTTACATACTTCTCACAGATACACTTGAAGGCGATCAGTATAAGGTGACCTTCTCAATCGGGAATAACCCCGGAATCTGGTCATATCAGGGCAGAATTTACTTCAACGAGGAAGCACTGCGTCTTGACAGCCAGGCAAACGGAACAATTTACCCGTCAGCTTCATTTACCGGCGGCGCTCTTACCTCACCTTCGGGCTTCTTCTTTGAATATGATGATACTACCAACGATACGGTAATTGATAACATCACCGGTGATGGCGTTATTATCACCTACAACTTCACCGTGCTTGACGCGACAAAGTCGTTCGGTATCAGCTATACGTTTGAGAACGATAACGACATATACTGCGCGGATGTATCAGGTGAGAATGCCACGGCGCTCAACCCTGAAATCGTAATGATTCTCAATGATATGCCTGTACCGGAAACAGCACCCGATACTTCGGCACCTGTTACCTCAGCACCGGATACTTCGGCACCTGTTACCTCAGCACCGGATACTTCGGCGCCTGAGACGTCAGCACCGGATACTTCGGCACCTGAGACGTCAGCTCCCGAGACTTCGGGATCCATGCCTCCGCTTTCGTCTGATCCCTACATACTTCTCACAGATACACTTGAAGGCGATCAGTATAAGGTGACCTTCTCAATCGGGAATAACCCCGGAATCTGGTCATATCAGGGCAGAATTTACTTCAACGAGGAAGCACTGCGTCTTGACAGCCAGGCAAACGGAACAATTTACCCGTCAGCTTCATTTACCGGCGGCGCTCTTACCTCACCTTCGGGCTTCTTCTTTGAATATGATGATACTACCAACGATACGGTAATTGATAACATCACCGGTGATGGCGTTATTATCACCTACAACTTCACCGTGCTTGACGCGACAAAGTCGTTCGGTATCAGCTATACATTTGAGAACGATAATGACATATACTGCGCGGATGTAACAGGTGAGAATCCCACGGCGCTCAACCCCAGAATTATAATCAATCTCGATGATATGTTTGTACCGGAAACAGCACCCGATACTTCAGCACCTGAGACGACAGCTCCCGATACTTCGGCACCTGAGACGTCAGCTCCCGAGACGTCAGCACCTGAGACGTCAGCACCTGAGACGTCAGCTCCGGAGACTTCGGCACCCGAACCTCCTGTCACCGGTGATATGACAATAACATTAACCGATGACGAGGACACGGCAAATTCGAAGTACACAGTGACCTTAAGCCTCAGCGGAAACACCGGAGTAGCCGCATATTCAGGCCGACTTTTATACAATTCCGACGCGCTGACACTTGTAGCTCAGAATAACGGCGATGTCTTTGCCGACAGCGAATTCACAAGCGGCTATCTGACAAGCCTGTCCGGTTTCTGCTTCATGGTAGACGGAATTGAGAACAACACGAATAACGGAACGCTCATCACCTATCAGTTCACTGTAAACGATAAGTACGCAAACTTCAACATCGTATACAGCTTTACAGAGAACGATGACATGGCAGCAATCAACCCCGATTACACGATTCTTACCGTAAATCCGACAATCGTCAACCTCATCGACCGTATACCGGAGACAAGTGCTCCCGAGACAAGTGCTCCTGATACAAGCGCTCCTGATACAAGTGCTCCCGAGACAAGTGCTCCCGAGACAAGCGCTCCCGAGACAACAGCTCGCGCGAAAAACATGCTGATTCTCAAGGACAGGTTTGTGAAAGTCGACAATAAGTACTTTATCACATTAGATCTCGACGGAAACACAGGACTTGGCGATCTCGGAATCAGTATTAATTTCAATCCCAATGCACTGAAGCCTGTTTCGCAGAACAACGGTATTGTGTTCCAGCTCGATGAGTTTATGCCGGGTAGAATTGAGCTTGGCAAAATAATTAACCTTGGTTTCAAAACAACGGCAGGGCTGAACAACATGAATAGCGGCAATCTTGTGACGCTCGAATTCGATGTTCTTGATCCCAACGCTGACTTTGGCATAAGCCTCGAGACCGAAAAGGCAGCTGCATATGAGAACGGCATACTCAAGGATGTAGCGATGAACCTCAGCAGTGAGCTGACATACGCTCCCGAGACGACGGCAGCGGCTACAACTGCGGCAGCTACGACAGCAGCAGGCGGAAGCGGCACATCCAACAAGACAGGCGATAACATGATGATAATCGTCATGATAATCGTATGCACAGTAGCATGTGCGGCAGTAATTTTCATCAAGAAAAAGGTTGATGAGAAATAAGCTGCAAGGCTAAAATAACAGTAATACGGCGGGGACTTCGGTCTCCGCCGTATTTTTAATGTATGGGGAAGGCACCTGACAAATCAAAAGCGGTGTAAGCCATCAGGATTACACCGCTAATAATATTGTGCCTATTTGGCTGACAGCCTTATTCCGTCCGCAGAGCCGTCACGGGATCCTTGTGTGCCGCTTTCTTTGAGGGGATAAGTCCGCCGATGAGCGTCAAAAGCATACTGAGCACGATGAGTATAACAGCGCCTGCCGCCGGAAGTAGCGCATTAATGTCATTTGATCCTGCGAGCGAGTGAATGAGCATATTGCCGGGGATGAGCAGAAGCAGCGTGACACCTATGCCGATGATACCGCTACACAGTCCGATGATGAACGTTTCGGCGTTGAACACCTGCGAAATGTTGCGCTTGGAAGCCCCGATTGCACGGAGTATGCCGATCTCCTTCGTGCGCTCAAGTACGGAAATATACGTGATTATGCCGATCATGATGGACGACACGACAAGCGATACCGCGACGAACGCGATCAGCACGTATGAGATGACATTGACGATTGTCGTGACCGAGGACATCAGCAGCGCAACATAGTCGGTGTACGTGATCTTATCCTCTTCTCCGACCGTGTCGTTGTACGCTTTGATGCAGTCGGAAATGGAGTCCTTGCTGTCGAACGAATCGGAGTAGATGCTGATGTACGAGGGTGCGTCAATACTTACCACGCCGAACGCGGTCATGTTGTCATCATAATTGCCTGCCGTGATGTAGGAGTCGTAGATGGCGAGGAGCACGTCGTCGTCAGGTGCCGTGAGATACCTGTCAAGCGCCGCCGCCATCTCCGTTTCACCGGCTGTGGCAAGCTGTGCCGCCATCTCGGGCTGATCCGCATACTTCTTCTGCATCATGCCGCTGAAAATCTTCGCCTTGTCACTCACGCCGAGCGATGCAAGATACGTTTTTGTGTCGGAAATTTTTGCCGCGTCATCGGACGGCTCGAAGGAAAGGCCTGTCAGCACATTCGTATCGGGTGACGCTTCCTGTGCGACTGCGACTGCGCTTTCGTCCGTATGCGAGATTAGGTAGTCGGTCAGAAGCTTCGTGTAGCCGAGCGGCGCTCTGACTGACGCGTTCGCCGCGTCCTCAACCGGGCGTATGATGCCGGAGACGTGAAGTGTAAGTGCGCTGTCAAGGAGTGTTTCAAGCTCATCATCAGTCGTCGCCGCGTAGCTGAACGTGCCGTCGCCGTCATCCTTATATATATCGCACGCGGGAAGGAGGGTGAATGTCCTCTCGCAGATTTCCGCGTAGTCGAGCCGCTCGTCGTCAACGGTGATTTCCTCGCTCGCGTCGAGCTTTTTCATCAGCTCAAGACAATCGTCCGACGGAAGAAAACCGAGCTGATACAGCGTCTCCGTCGTGATCTCATTATTTTTGTCAAGCACCAGCACGACTTCGTCGTACGCGTCAGGCCACTCGCCGTACAGAACATCATAGCTGTCGGTAGTTGCGGCGCTGATGACCGTACCGTTCGTACCGGGAATAAGCTCCTGCATATTCGATGCAGTTCCGTTCATCATGCCCATGCTGGCGCCCATCGACATACCCGAGCTGCTGTTCTGCCCGCTTGACATCGCTCCCGCGTTTCCGACTGCAACGGCTGATGCGCTGCCGGACGCGGTGAGCGTGCTGCCGTCGGTGTTTACAAGATTGCCGTCGGGATCGCGCGAGTAGACGGTGAACTTTGTTTTGTATGAGTAGACGATCCCGTTTTCGCCGATGTATTTATTTATCTCGCTGTCGGGATTATCAAGATACTTCTTGAAGGCTGAGAGGTTATTTTCCTTGAAGCTCGTGGACATAGTCGATGCAATCTCAAGGTCGCGTCCGTTGGAATAGACCGCATCAAGCTCGTGATCGACAACGGTATCGGTCATGGGTGACGAAGTGTTCATAAGGCTTGAGAGGTCGAACGTCTGCGCATCGATTGTGATAGGATATGCCGTCATCGTACTTTTCTGCTGATCGTTGATGAACGTGTTCACGCCGTTTGACAGCGACAGGATCAGCGCGATACCGATGATGCCGATAGATCCGGCGAATGAGGTGAGCAGTGTGCGCCCCTTCTTGGTACGCAGGTTATTGAAGGACAGCGAAAGCGACGTCAGGTACGACATGGACGACTTGCCCATGTTCTTGTGTACGGGAGGCGTGAGCTTTGTGTTGTCGATTTCAAACGGTGCCGTGTCGTCGGTAATCCTGCCGTCACGCAGTCGTACGATACGCGTCGCATATTTCTCGGCGAGATCGGGATTGTGCGTGACCATGACAACAAGGCGATCCTTCGCGACCTCGCTGAGCAGATCCATCACCTGAACGCTGGTTTCCGAATCAAGCGCACCTGTCGGCTCATCGGCGAGGAGTATGTCGGGATCGTTGACGAGTGCGCGCGCAATCGCGACACGCTGCATCTGACCGCCTGACATCTGATTCGGCTTTTTGTGAAGCTGATCGCCGAGTCCTACTTTTTCAAGTGCTTCAGCCGCGCGTCTGCGTCTCTCCGAGCGCTTTATGCCGGAGATGGTGAGCGCAAGCTCGACGTTTGCAAGCACCGACTGATGCGGGATTAGGTTGTAGCTCTGAAAAACGAAGCCGATAGTGTGATTGCGGTACGAATCCCAGTCGCGGTCGCGGTATTTCTGCGTGGATATGCCGCCTATGACGAGATCGCCGCTGTCGTAGCGGTCAAGTCCGCCGATTACGTTGAGCAGCGTCGTTTTACCCGATCCGCTCGGACCGAGTACGGCGACAAATTCGCAGTCACGCAGGTTGAGCGTTACGTCGTCAAGCGCGCGCTGAACGAGTGTGCCTGTGGTGTATGTTTTGCTGATGTGCTTGATCTGAAGCATGTAATTCTCCTTAATCAGGTAGAGTATGGATTTGCCCATCGCAGGCATGAACGCCTGAGGGGATAAATGCGAGACACGGTCTCGCGGGGGAAACGATGCGAGGGATCTATCCCTCGCGCTCCCGGATAGGGCTGACAGAACGAAAATGGTGTAAAGCGTCAGTCTTAAACCAGACGAATGTGAAACAATCTCCTAATGCGATAGCACGCAGACATGCGCGGACAGGTCACCGAAACATACTTCAACATCGAAGTCAAAACACGCGGAGAGCGTGCTTTTGACTGAGCGGGTGAGCCTTCGCTTACAGCTTCCGCAGAAGGGGGTCTTTAGGGGGAATCCCTTCCCCCGAAACGCGTTTTGGTTACTTTTTCGCGCGAAAAAGTAACAAGGAAAATACGTGATGGGTATAAACAGAGTAACGCTTTTAACAAAACGGGTTGGTGTCAGAACGATTCACGCGGACAATCGCCGTATAACAATCCTGAATTCCGGTCAAACCTTCGCCTTCTCGCCGTCGGCCACACCATCTTTCGTGACCGCTTGAGCCATGACCGACGCGTCCGCGTATGCTGCATCCGTGATAAGCGCAGGGAATGCCTCAGTCTCATCGTCGCCCACCCTGCGGCGGCGTATCATGATGAGCGTCACTGCCGCCATCATAATTGCCGCAGCAGGTATCGCCCATATTATTATTGCCACGAAGTCGATTCCGACTCTCGGAATAACTTCGCTTTTTTCGGCATTGCAAACCTTGCATATGTAATGTTCCGAGCCGTCACTGAACACCGATGCGGCGACTGCCGTGATTCCCTCGCCCCACTGATGACCGGGCGCGGCGATCGACTCCGTCACCTCATCACCGCATACGCTGCACCGGCTAAGACGTACGCCGGCATTTTCGCAGTCCGGTGCGATTTCCCGGATGATGACATAGCTGTGTCCCGCCGGAGCGGACGATTCTGTATAACTGTCTCCGCAGACAGAGCAGGTGAAGCGCGTCTCACCGGATATAGTGCAGGTCGCTTCGACCACAGCTTCGCTCACATACGAATGACCGCCCGGTGACGGCAGCACCTCAGACGTATCCGCACCGCATACCGTACAGTGATACCCGGCACTTCCGTCTACGGTGCATGTAGGAGCAGTATATGTCACAGTTTCATTCGTGTGACCGAGCGCGGGTGTATAGCTGTAGGAATATTCGCCGCAGACCGTACATACGCTCCGCGACACGCCCTGATTTACGCAGTCAGGCTCGGTGCTGTCGACAAACTGAAGTATATGTCCTTCGGCGTAGTCGTATTCGCTGTACTGACTGCCGCAGCGCGTACATTTATATGTCGTCACGCCGTCTGCGAGATGAGTTTTCTCCGTTTTCGAAATAACGCTGTAGGTGTGGCCGAGCGCCTCCGAATATGTCGTCACTCTGTGCTCGGTACAGCCTGTGTACTCAGCCTTATCTATGAGATTGTGGGCGATACGGCAGTAGGAAGTCGTCCATCCTGCGGACGTACAGGTCGCACCGCTGCTGCCCTCGCTTATCAACAGGCACGCCGTAGGGTCGGGGGACTGAGAGAGCATGGTTACGTCCTTACGGTGTCCGCATACTGTGCATTTATACGACTTCTTGCCCGCAAAGCAGCAGTTTGTGCGGAAGTCGCGCGTCATCTCCGAGGTATATGTATGGGTGTGATTAGTGTAATATGCAATAAGCGCCTGCGCGTCCGCCTCACCCATTGCCCTAAGGCTTGCGTCATCGTTCATCGCCGCCGCGTCGGAGGCGTTTGATATGTACGCATGCTCGACGATTACAGCGGGTATGCCGAACTTCGCGCTCCACGTTATGATGCCGTAGTAGTCGGACACCGGCCCTGCCCCCGGCGCATTCGGGATGTCCCAGCCGTATTCGTAGCTCCAGTAGTAGACACCCTGACTGTCTCCGGTATCCTTCTTCTGAAAGACGCCGTTTGTCGCGATCGGAGTTGACGCGACAAGGTTCTGTATGATATTTGCCGCAAGACCGCCACGCCTGTACTCCGGCAGCACCGATTCAAACGCGGATGACCCGTGAGCCGCACGGCTGACCGATGAGTCGAAGTGTATCGACAGTACAAAGTCAGCGTTATGGCTGTTGGCGATAATTGCGCGCTGACCGATAGTAAGCCTTGTCGACGCGTCGTAGCGCGTCATGTAGACTGTGAAGCCGCCTGCCGCCTCAAGTGCCGCCTTGCAGTATTCGGCGACGCGAAGGTTGTACCAGTCCTCGTTATGTACGCTGCCCGATGCACCGCCGTCACGTCCGCCGTGACCGGGATCAAGCACGATAGTTATGTTGTCGTCCGCCGCCACAGACCGTGGAGCAAGTGCCGCCGTCATGGTGATAAGCAGGCACAGCACCGCAAGGCAGGCAAAGGCTTTTTTCATTTTTATACTTCTCATTCTCCACTCGTTATCTTTTGAAATGAATTTATTCCATTGTACCATAATCCGACAGAATATTCAATATATCCTGAAAATATGATTAATTTGATAACCAAGTAAATTGAAACACATATTGACGTGCTGAAGGAATATCCGCTTGCGACCTCACTCGGCGTATTCGCATCCTGCGCCGTCATCGGTCTGATTCTTTCGCGAATACCATTCTTCAAACGGATGAAAAGCCTGTGACGCGGGATTTACTAAAAACAAGGCTTGATTTGAAGCTGCTTTTATCATTTATATCGGTTAGTATTTGTTTTATTAAAGAAAATGCTGTTTGTGTCAGCAACAGATAAAAGCGATGAATCTATCTATGATTTAATTGTTATTTGCAGCATGTCAAACGACATATCTGACTTAAAAGTAAGTTATAACTCTCTGAAACGGAAAAGAGCACGGCTTACATCAAACGATTAAAGCTGTGCTCTATATTATTCGGATAATTAATAATTCTTGTTCCGCTTCCGCTCTTCCTTCATCATTTCGCGGATGTACCTGAAAGTTTCATCCTCACCCTTATCCGCAAGCATCTGAAGAAGTGCTTCGATGCGGTCTGAGGTTTCGGGATGAATCAAGCGGTTTGCCTTGCCGTGAGTGAAGTATTCGATCGGGGACTTGTCGGTATACTTGTCGCCCTGATAGATCTTCGATGCCGCCACACGGTCGCAGAACATCTCAACGACGTACTTTGTCGGCATCCTTACCGGCATTATGCGATGCTCGGCGGGATTGTAGTCCGTCCAGTACTCGAAGTGATGGCGGTTGCGTCCCTTGTGATGCAGCCAAGCGGTCGAGTAGCCGATTTCGCGGCGCTCACCCTCGTTCGGACTGCGAACCCCCGTGTAGTACCGTGCGCCGGGGATGAACTCGGTCGGTGAGTATTTCGATAAATCATGCCGCAGTCCCTGCCACAGAATACCTGCCGCCGCGCAGTGACGTATGACGGCGTGACGGTGCTTTGTTATCGTGCGGAAATGCTTCAGGGGATGTGCCATTTACGCTTTACCTCCGTGCCCGCGTCACTCTGCTTCGTCCTCATCCGCGTCGGATTCCGGCGGCAGCTCAATGGTGATGGTCGCTTTTTCTATCATGTGATCGCGGATTTCAAGCACCTGAACGTGCATATTTTGAAAATCAGTTTCAAATCGGCTGCCGTCGTCGGGAATCGAGCCGTAGGAGTTGAAGATTAGTCCGCCGATGGTGTCGTATTCGCCGGGGTCGATGTAAATGTCAAGCGCATCGGCGACTTCATCGATCGGAGCCTGTCCGCGTACAAGCCATGTGCCGTCCTCGAGCTTAGTTATCTCGTCCGGCTCATTTTCGTCATCGTCCTCATCGTCGAGATCGCCTACTATCTGCTCAAGCAGGTCGTTGAGCGTGACGATACCCAGCAGTCCGCCGTATTCGTCAAGCACCACCGCGAAGTGGTTGCGTGTTTTCTTCATCTGACGGAACAGGATGTCGGCGCGGATACTTTCGGGAATGAAGTACGGCGCGTGAACCGCGTTTTTGACAAGCTCATCGTGTGGCAGATCGCAGAAGCGGAAGAAGTCTTTTGCCTTCATCACGCCGACCACGTTGTCGACAGTGTCGTCGCATACGGGATAGACGGAGTGGCGCGTCTCGTGGATTATTTTCTCCCACTCGTCATTGCCCTCGTCAGCCCACAGTACATCTATATCTGTACGGTGTGTCGCAAATTCGCCGACTGTGCGGTCGTCGAACTCGAACACATTCTGGATCATGTTTTTTTCGTCCTCGTCGAT
Organism: uncultured Lachnospiraceae bacterium; assembly: GCA_964568705.1. Classification (GTDB taxonomy): domain Bacteria; phylum Bacillota; class Clostridia; order Oscillospirales; family CAG-272; genus CAZMRH01. Next base: position 1,002 of record CAZMRH010000011.1, on the reverse strand, counting down.
CACACCTTTTTCCGTGCCGACGTCGACCATCATGCGTATTTCTTCCTCACTTACATGTTCGTCTTTTTCGTTGGGATCTATACCGAAAAGTCTGAGAATCACGTTGGTCGAGGCGGTTAGGAGCCACACGATCGGCGCGAACAGCTTTGCAATGAAGGAGATAAGCCCTGAGAGTCCGAGCGCGAGCTTCTCTGATTTTTTCATTGCGATACGCTTCGGTACAAGCTCACCGAATACAAGCGTGAAGTATGAAAGGATCAGCGTTATCACGATAACGGATATGTTCTGCAGAGCCTCAACCGACAAAGACGAGCCGAGACCTTTGATCCATACGGCTATCATGCCTGAAAAATTGTCCGCGGCGAACGCACTTCCCAGAAAGCCTGACAGCGTGATCGCCACCTGAATGGTCGCGAGGAAGCGCGCGGGCTGACTTGTGAGACGTGCAAGGCGGACGGCGCGTTTATTGCCGTCCTCCGCCATTTTGGCAAGCTTTGCGTCGTTCATTGAGATTATGGCGATCTCGGCGCAAGCAAACACTGCGTTCAGGAAAATAAGAAAAGCCTGAAGAATCAAGGGCCATAAAAGGTAATCCAAAAAATTTCACCCCTCGGGTCGGGACATATGGGTACACGGAAGTATGACAACATAAAAAACGCAAAAAGGCACGCCCGCAGCTTTATCCCTGCGGGTATGCCTGACATTATACTATAATATAAGTATTGGCGTCGCTACTGTCGTCGCTGTCCATATAACCGCTAAGTACATCCTCTCAATATATTAAGATGATTATACACGGTATATGGTAATATGTCAATACTTTTTACAAAAGAAGTGTATGGAGACGGGAGGGAGTGATTCCATATCCATCCGTCGACGCTCTGCGATGTCGTCCGGACATCGACCTGTTTTACTTGAATCGTTACTTTGCGAATACCCATGACGAGTTTTTCTTGTTACTTTTCTGCGGAGAAAAGTAACGGGCAGCCGTTCAGGGGGAAA
>CAZMRH010000010.1:19671-24667 GCA_964568705.1 uncultured Lachnospiraceae bacterium | reverse complement strand
GCAGCCGGACAGCACGAGCACCGTGTCAAGTTCACTCTCAATGCCGGCGATGATATCGGTATCCATGCGGTCGCCGACGATTGCGGCATCGGCGCGGTGTACCTGAAGCTGCTTGAGCGCGTGACGCATCATAAGCGGGTTCGGCTTACCGATGAAGTACGCTTCCTTGCCGGTCGCGAGGCATATCGGGGAAATGAGCGCACGGCAAGCGGGCATAATTCCCGCTTCGGTCGGTCCTGTGAGGTCGGAATTCGTACCGATTAGCTTTGCGCCCTGCTGCACAAGCTGTACCGCGTGCTCGATTTTTTCGTAGCTTATGGAGCGCGTTTCACCGAAAATGACGTAATCGGGATTGTAATCGTTCATGAAGAAGCCCTCGTCGTACAGCGCATTGACAAGCCCCGGCTCACCTATGACGTATACGCTGCCGCCCGGACACTGAGTCGAGAGAAATGACGCGGTCGCAAGTGCGCTCGTGTAGAAATGATCCTCAGTGACCTCAAGTCCCATGCGTGATAGCTTCGCCTGAAGTTCCTTCGGCGAGCGCTCGCTTGAGTTTGTCAGAAACAGGAATTTCTTCTTCTCGGCGTACAGCCAGTCCACGAAATCCGATACATGCGGCAGGAGCTTGTTCCCGTGATAGATGACACCGTCCATGTCGATTATGAAGGCTTCCTTCTGATGTAATCCGTCAAGCGAGACCGTATACTGCATTTCCATTAGCCATAATCCTTTCTTGATGTTTTTGCCGTATTTCCGGGGTATTTTCGGCATAAACATAATATACAATATTTACCATTATTCCGTCGTTTGAGCAAAACGCAAAAATATAGGCTTGATTTTTTGTGAAAAATGTGCTATAATACATTCCGATGCTGAATTTTTCAGGCTGTTTCCGGCATTAAATTTCACCTGAAATAAAGCATCTCAGACCTGTACATTACATCACATTATACTATATTTTTTTAGCTTTGTATATACCGCCGCGAAAATATTTTGTAAAATCGCGGTAATGCGGTAATGCACAGCGGAAAGGAGGAGTCATGAACAAAAACGGCAGTTCAGCCCGACGTGCGATGAAGGAGCTTTTTCTTGAAGAAGCATCCGAAGAAATCACACCGAGCATGAGACGAAATGAAGCAAAAAGAAAAGCCGCTTCTACGCGAGTTTCGGCTGTGCATAACTCGCAACGCACAACGCACACATGCCAGACCGTGACGGTAGCGCCCGTACATCATGAAAATTTAAGACGAAGCGCTGACACAGACAAAAAAACGACAAAATACGGAAGGTTGTTCGCAGCTCCGACGGCATTTGCCAAAATTTTCAATAAAAGAATAAAGACAAACGCGGAATATCGCAATCCGAGAAAAAAAGGAGCACATGCTCACACAGCACCCAAGACTCATATCACGAAAAGAAGCGTCAGACGCATACTTGTCATGGCGGCGGCTATCGTGATAATTGCGGCGGCAGTCACCTGCACGGCGCTGTTTGCAGAATTTCACAACCTTTCGACTGACATCCCCGACATTCAGCTCGGTGCGAACATCTCTCTTGATTCCGGAAGACTTATGAAGATTGCCGAAGCGATGAAGAACGGCGATACGGCGGCTGCGGCAAAGTACACCGAGGAGGTCTCTCCCGACAGGAAAACGCCAGAGACGGACTCCGCGGGTGACATCATAGTCAAGGGTGAGGCGGCATCAATGCTTTCGTCGCGCGGCATGAGTAATACGGCATCAAACGGACGCTACAACGTGACGATCAACTTTTATCAGAGAGATCCGATCAAGCTCACCACAAGCTCCGTAACTTACGGCGATCTGTTCGCTAAAGCGGGAGTGACCATAGGAGAGTCGGATCGCATCTATGTCGGACTTGGAAATTACATTACCGAGGATACCGTCATCGCGGTCGACACAGTCGAGTACCGCACGCTGACGGGTACAGAGCCGATACCGTTTGATACCGAGTACGAGGATGTGCGCACGATTGCGAGAGGTTCGACAAGTCAGAAACGAGCGGGCGTGAACGGTACGAAGCAGATCGGCTACTACTGCGAATTCGTAAACGGAGTCGAGATGACGCGCACTGCGGTATCAGAGACAGTTGTCGAATATCCGACAAGCCGCATTTTGTACCGCGGAATCGGCGGCACGATAAACGGTCACAGCTACTCTTATTATATTGATGTAAAAGCGACAACTTATACGGGCGGCGGCACAACTGCAAGCGGACTTCCGGCGACGGAGAACGTCATAGCGGTCGACCCGCGCGTAATCAGCCTGGGAACGAAGGTCTACGTTGCCGGAAGCTACGGCGATTTCGGCGTGCGTATCGCGGCGGATACCGGCGGTTCAATCAAGGGTAACCTCATTGATATTTACCTGGATCCCGGCAACCCGTATTTCGGAAACTTCGGCTGGCGGAGCATGAGAGTATACATACTCGGTTAGTCAATTGCAAAATACTGACGTAAAAAGAGGTATATAAATGAATTTCACAAAGCTATGTGATTTTATGGATTTTTTGACCGGATGGCGTATTCCGGGCTGTACCTGCCACGTCTACCTTGACGGCAAGCGCGTTTTCGAATACAGCTCAGGCTACAGTGTTGTCGAGGACGGCAAAAAGATGCAGGGCAACGAGCTGATGTACATGTTTTCGGCAACGAAGGTCGTCACCAGCACCGCGGCACTTCAACTTCTCGAAAAAGGAAAGTTTCACCTGAACGATCCGCTTGAAAGGTACATGCCGGAGTGGGCTGACGTAAAGGTAATGTCGACAGATGTCGAAGGTCATGAAGCGCTGCGTGATCCTGACCGCAAGGTCCTGGTACGCGATCTGTTCAGCATGGCAGCGGGACTGACGTATAATCTCAGCACACCGGAAATTGAGAAGGTAATTAAGGACACGGACGGATACGCGCCGACAAGAGAGATCGCACGTGCGATCGCAAAGTCACCGCTGAAGTTTTCACCGGGCACGCACTGGGAATACAGCACCTGTCATGATGTACTCGCGGCATTTGTCGAAGAAGTTTCCGGACAGCGCTTCCGTGATTATGTCCGTGAAAACATTTTTGATAAGGTCGAGATGCCGGACTCCGATTTCGGTATACCCGAAGGCGAAAGACGGGAGAGAATGGCACGCATGTATGTGTTCAGTGACGAGAAGAACGCATACGAGCGTCAGTGGACCGACCCTGAGTACATTCTGCTCGGCAAGGGATATGACAGCGGCGGCGCGGGAATGGTTTCGACAGTTGCCGATATGGCGAGGTTCGCCGATGCGATGAGCCGCGGCGGTATGGCTGACGGCGGACGTATACTCTCGCCGCACACAATCGACCTGATGCGAAAAAATACACTTGACGAAAATCAGCTCAAGGACTTTTCCTGGGAAGCACTCGTCGGATACGGATACGGACTGGGTGTCAGGACGCTGATGGATCCGATGAAGGCAGGAACGCTGTCGCCGGTCGGTGAATTCGGATGGTCCGGCGCTGCGGGTGCGTTTATGCTCATCGACCCGGAAAACAGGCTTTCGATGTTCTACGCGCATCACATGGTCAACAATCAGGAGCCCTTTACAAATCCGAGGCTGCGCAACATTTTGTACGCATGTCTTGACGACTGATACGGAATTTATGACAACAACACCCTCTGACAAGGCAATGTTTATCAGAGGGTGTTATATTTTTCTTTAATAGATCAGATGATCAGCAGCGCAATGCGGTATGCCGCGACGGACACGCACCATGCAACAGCAAAATGCAGCAGTGCGGTGTAAGTCGCACGTCTTCCCGAGCGGCATTCCGTACAGACCGTCGAAAGCGTCGCGGCGCACGGCGTGTATAGCATCACGAACAAAAGCATCGCGGCGGCGGACGGAACCCCCATACCGAGTGAGCAGAGCGCCGCCGCCGCAGTGCCCGACGTGACCGCAAGAGCCGATACAATGACTTCCTTTGCGCAAATTCCGGCTACAAGTGCAAGCGCGACCTGCCAGTATCCGAAGCCAGCCGGTATAAACACCGGCGCGATAAGCCGCCCGAGTGACGCACCGAAGCTGTCCGCGACGCTCTCCGTATAGCCGCCCGTACCGAGATGCAGCAGACCCCACAGCGCGACCGACGCGAGAAATACCACAGTCGCCACACGTGCGAGAAATGATTTCAGCCGCTCGGCGGCAAAAAGCATCACCGTACGAAAACACGGCAGCCTGTACTCCGGCAGCTCAAGTATCATCGGCGGCACACACGCACAGCCTCTCAGCTTTGACATATACGCCGCGACTGCCGCAGAGACGAGGCTCAGCAGATACATAAAAAACGCGGCGACGGCGGCGTATCTTCCGAAAAACGCGGACGCAAGCATCATGTAGACCGGCATTTTCGCCGAGCAGGAGATGAACGGTACGGCGAAAAGCGTCCGACGGCGGCTCGTTTCATCATCAAGCGAGCGGCAGCACATCAGCGCCGGAACCGTGCATCCGAAGCCGCAGAGCAGCACGATGAAGCTCTTGCCCGACAGCCCCGCGCGCCGCATAACGCCATCGGCAAGATACGCCGCGCGCATCATGTATCCGCTGTCCTCAAGTATTCCGATGAGCAAAAACATCACCGCGATGCACGGCAGAAACGACACGACGCTCCCCACTCCGGCGATAACACCGTCACATATCAGCGAGCGAAGCGGTACGCATACGCCGAGCGACAGAAGAACCTGATCTCCCGACGCCGAAAGTCTGCCGATGAGCGATTGAAGCAGTCCGCCGAGATACGCGCCGACAGAAAACGTGAGGAAAAACACCGCCGCCGACACTGCCGCAAAAACAAGTGTTCCGGTGAAGCGGTGCGTAAGTATGCGGTCGGCGCGCTCGGTGATACCGCTTTTATTATCCTCACCTACGATGCACTTCTCCGCTACTGTTCCCGCAAGGCGGTGCTTGTCAAGCGCGTAGTGCGGCACTGTGGCAGGACGCCGGTATT